>CAZFNE010000295.1:0-4545 GCA_964520335.1 uncultured Methanosarcinales archaeon
AAGCTGATCTGGGATCAGCCAATGTGGATGTAAGAGTCTACGAGTTTTCTAATTTCTTCGTTCTTGCCGTAGAGTCTCTCACTGAGGTTGTCGTCGTTTAAGGATTCGAGATACTTTACAGTATCATTGATCATACCTTCAGTGAAGACATCATACTCTGTGAAAACATCTTTGAATTTCTTCAGGGCCTGAGCGGACTCGTAGCAGGAGGCAGGCAGACCTACATCAAGAGCGTTGTCCATTTCAAAGCCGTGGCGAATACCTACAGCAAAGGCTGCGAAGAGGAGGTAAAGGTCAGCAGATGGGTCTGCGGCACGGAATTCGAAAGTTGACTTGTAGCTGTGGCTTCTGAAATCCTCATTATAGTTTGGATTGGCGATGGCAATCATTTTGCTGGAAGCGTCAGAGAACCAGCCAAGAGGTACACGGACCAGAGCAGAGCGGTTTCTGTCTCCCCAGCATATGTTGGTTGGAGCTTCCTGGTGAGGTACAAGGCGCAGGTAGGAAGTCGGGATTCTGTTTCCAAAAGCAGTGATTCCTGATGCAACGTCAAGAAGGCCTGCTATTGCTTTCTTTGCAGTGTCACTGATTTCTGCGTTTTCAACCATTACACTCTTTCCGTCTTTCAGGAGCTTCATGTGGACGTGCAGTCCGCTTCCTGCCTTTCCGACGGTGATCTTTGGAGCAAAGCTGACAATTACGCCGTACTGGTCTGCAAGCATCCTGAGCATCCATTTTGCGATAAGCAGGCGATCAGCGCTGTTTTCAAGAGTGTCGGTTTCGAACTCGATCTCGTTCTGCTCGTAGTAATATTTGTCATCGGTGAAGTTTCCGACTTCAGAGTGGCCGTACTTGATTCTTCCGCCAGCTTCAGAGATGTACATCATTGCTTCCTTTCTTAATTGATCGAATTTAGTGAAAGGATTGGATTCGTGGTACCCTCTCTGGTCAACTGCCGGGAAACCCATGTTGACATCTTCTTTGTTAGCGATTATATAGTATTCGAGTTCGCCCATTGCCTGCAGCTCATAGCCTGTCTTTTCGGTGAGGACCTGGCCAGCTTTCTTCATAACAGTTTCAGAGGCGCTCTTGAGAGGGGTTCCGTCCTTGTCAAAATAAGAACAGAGAATATCAAGGGTTGGGATTTCTTCAAAAGGATTTACAAAAGCGGTCCTGTATTTGGGGAGAACATAAAGGTCGCTTGAGTCTGCCTCAATGTATGTAAAAAGACTTGATCCGTCTACTCTCTCGCCTGCGGAGAGTAAGTTGTCAAGATGTTCTTCGTCTCTAATTACAAAGGCCAGGGCTTTAAGTCTTCCATCTCCGCCGACATAACGGAAGGTCAACATCTTAATGCCATTTTCCTTGATGAACTTTATAATGTCTTCTTTGGTGAATTCGCTTGCTGGTTTATTGAGATACTGTACCAGTTTGTTCGGATTCAGTTCAATTGATGATGTTTTCATAATTATCCCTTCTTGTTAACTGGAATATTCAGGGTATTTGAGCCTCATTTCAATGCTGAATATCCTTCAGGCTTAATAGTCGCAACAGTATACATAATTTTCTAGACTTTGGAAGTTGCGACATTATAGGTAATTTTGCAAATTATTGCCTGCTAGGAAGTAGATAACTTACTGCTGTCTATATAAACATTTTCATATTTTAATTTTTTACAAAAAATTTATTATCTAAAAGAAATTCTGTTTTTCAAAACTCCCAAAAAACTAATTCGACCTTGGATTCATCTCCTTAATTACAATTTCAGGTTACTTTAATGATACATAACATGATACTATAATTCACACCTGCAATTATCTGCATTACAGGTGTCAAGTTATTTTCAAAATTCATTTTCTTATCTTTTTAGAAGAAAAGTATCCTAATACCAAGATTCAAAATAAAGCTTTTGCCTAACACATATATTTAACAAATGCAATATAAATATGAAAGAAATACTATGTTTAGTTTCGTTCGAAATAATTAAGAGTTCTTAGAATCTATTTCTAAAAATTATTTAATTGGATATGGTAAATGGAGGAAAAGTATGGAGATTTACAACATTCCTGAAATTGCCAGAAATGTGTTCTGGGTTGGGGTAAAAGACTGGAACCGCAGAATGTTTGACGCACTTATTCCCTTGCCTCAGGGTACGAGCTATAATGCTTATATTGTAAAAGGGGAGGAAAAAACCGCCCTGATTGACACTGTAAACCCTGGCTTTGAAAATGAATTCAATGAAAAAATAAACATGGTTTCGGACCTGAAAACCCTGGACTACTTAATAATGAACCACGCAGAACCAGACCATGCTAATGCAATTAAGTATATTATGGATCTAGCTCCTAACGCAGTACTTGTAACAACTGACAGGGGAGCAAAAATGGCCAGCATATATCACGAAATAGCTGATCCAAGGGTCAAAATAGTCAAAGACGGAGATGCTCTTGAGCTTGGAGGAAAAACTCTTCGTTTCATAGAAGCTCCCTGGCTTCACTGGCCTGAGACGATGTTTACTTACCTGCCCGAAGATAAAATCCTATTCCCATGTGACTTTTTAGGCTCGCATACGGCACAGGGAGTATATGATAACGATGTAGAGGACCTCATTTCTCTTGCAAAACGCTATTACGGGGAAATAATGATGCCTTTTGGGAAAATGGGAGCAAAAGCCCTTGAAAAAATAAAAGATCTTGATATTAAAATAATAGCTCCCAGCCATGGGCCCATGTATAAAAATCCAAATCGAATCCTTGAACCTTATGCAAAGTGGACTGCAGGTGAGACTGAAAATAAAGCACTTGTAGTATACGTGAGCATGTGGGGCTCTACTGCCCAGATGATAAGAACCATTTCAGAAACTCTCTTGCAGGAAGGAATAGATGTTCATATTTATGATCTTGCAACCTCGGATATCGGGGATGTTGCAAGAGAGTTGGTAGATTCAAGGGCGATAATTCTTGGAACGCCAACTGTGCTTGGGGGAATGCACCCACTGGCCCTTTACGGCACTTATCTGGTAAAAGCTCTCAAGCCGCCAGCAAAATACGGAGTCGTACTCGGGTCTTATGGCTGGGGAGGGGGCGCACTAAAGCAGGCAGGAGAAATCCTTGTACCCTCAAGTATGGAAGTTGTAGGAACATTGCAGGTTAAGGGTAGAGCAAGCGAAGAAGAATTAAAAAAGGTAGAAAAAATTGGGCGCGAACTTGCCCGGAAAATGAAAGCATAAGTCTGGAGTTTAAAATCTTGAGTATAAAATTTGGAAAATTAAAAATTTAGAGTCAGGAAATCAAAATAATAAATTAAGAATTATTGAAGTTAAGTAAAAGTCTCTGTTACTAGTGCCTTATGTTTCTTCAGCCAGTGTTTTTAGCCGGGAGAATCCCATTAACCTGACTTAGAAACATAATTTAATTTTTTATTGATCTGTAAGTCTTCTAACCCTTTGAATCACTATTTCTAAATAGCTATAGAGGGAAATTCCCACAATTGCAGCCCATACAGGCATAAGACTTCCAGCTACCTGCCAGCCTTCTAACGCTGCCAGTATGAATATGCTCAAAAAAGCTAGAATCTGGGCAGTCTGTACGCGTACAGGATAGAGAGGAGTTCCACTTAAATCTCCTCTGGAATCTATTTTTCTGGACATAAGGATTTTTGGGATAAAAAGAAGAGCTGTTGCGATCAAAAATAACCATGCTTCCAGTCTTAATTCGGCGCTAAGGTATGCCTGTCCAGTTCCTCGACAGTTTAGAAAACAAAATATTGTAATTAGAAAGGCTGCAGCACCGAAGGTCCTGTTCTTAAGATTTGGTTCAGGCAGAAAAGAATCAAGGAAAAATGTAATTGCCGTTAGCAAGCCAAAAACCCAGAAACCCTGAAAAGAAATCCAGCCTGCAAGTAAAAGTAGAATCAGGGCATCCGAGCTTTTTGAAGGCAGCCCAGTACTCCTATTTAATAACCGTATTAACAAAAGTTCCAAAAGAAGGGCAGTCAGAAAGGGGAGAGGAAAAAACAGGAGCCAAATAAAGCCTAAAAAAACTGCAAAAAAAGCAGATAGCTCCTTATCAGGATCTAATTCTCTTCCAAAGGTCCACGTAAGAAATATTGAGATTCCTGCGCTGAAGCCGTACTCAAGGGCTGCGAAGAAGTTATGTTTCAGGATGAATTCAAAGCCTGAAGCTCCGAGAAAACAAAAAAAGGCAATTATTGTGATCGCTCTATTTGTAGGATAACCGAGGTCTATCGAACGAGCCAGAGAACTTAATCTTTTTTCTTTCATCAGAAACTCTGCTGATTTTTATCCTGTAAAATTTCCTCTCAATATAGTTTAAAAACACATAATTGAGTTTCTTACAGTATATTACATTATATAATCCATTAGATTAAGTATCTATGTAGTCTAAAAGGCTTAAAGAAACTTTAAGAATAAAAGATTTACAGGAAGTTTTGGCTTTTGGATTATTGTGCAATTTTTAATTTGAGCTTAAGTATTGAGAGGCTTTATGCAAGGGGAAACTGAACTTAAAAAAGAGTTAAGCTTAC
>CAZFNE010000296.1:0-4540 GCA_964520335.1 uncultured Methanosarcinales archaeon
AAGTAATTGCCGAAATGGAGAAAAATGGGCTAAAAAGAGGAGAAAACGGGCTTCAAGTTTATGTAATGTGTGAGATTCCGAACAATGTACTTCTTGTTGACGAATTCAGTGAATTTTTTGACGGCTTTTCCATAGGTTCAAATGACCTTACTCAACTGACTCTTGGTGTTGATAGGGATTCTGAACTGCTTGCTGCGGAATTCGATGAAAGGGACCCTGGAGTTATGAAAATTATGGCAATGGCTGTGCAGGGAGCAAGAAGAAATGGAAAACACAGCGGGATTTGTGGACAGGCACCAAGTGATTTTCCTGAGATTGCAGAATTCCTGGTAAAACAGGAGATTGATTCTATTTCCCTTAATCCGGATTCTGTTATGAAAATTACGCTTAAGGTCCTGGAAACCGAAGAAGAATTGGGAAGGTTGTGAAGATAAGAAGTAAAATTCGAGAATTTGTAACCGAGAAATTGTAATAATTTGAAAGGGGTTATAGTATTTAAACAAAAAAATGACTTTAAACAAAAAATAACTTGGACAAAGCAAAAAATTTAATATAGATTGTAACTATTGAAGGTAGTTGTTGTGAGCAAATTAGAAAGCATTTTACCTTACATACAGGAGAAAAATCTATGCTATTTTTAAAATATTGTCCAGAGTGCTGTTCCAAACTTGAAAATGAGTTATTCAGTGAGTTCCAATACTGCTGTGTATGTGGATACTGGACAAGAAAAGAGACTGCAAGGCTTGAACCGATGTTAATTCTGGAGTAATAGGAATGTTTGAGGCCTCAGCCGGGTGCATTCGATGCGGAACTCCCCTCAAAAAACAGACAATAGGTTCAAATGAATTCTATTACTGCAGGAGATGTGGGTGTACTTCTTCAGTTAAGTTCCTAAGTGTATTAAATACATATGAAAATATGTCTTCCCTGCAGTGTACTCCGGTTTCGTCAGAGTAAGAGCCTGTAAAGTTTTCTAAACTTTGAATAGTTAAGAGGAAATTCTCCTCTCTACAATTTTTTTCAATTAATCTTAAAATCTTATTTTTAAAAAGTATTGTTTTAAGAATTATTTTTAAGACATTTTTAAGAAGTTTTTAAGACATTTTTGAGGCATTTTTAAGGGGTTAGATGAAAGATATTTATTATGCCTGTAGCGGTTAGATTTACTGCAAGGGCTGCAAGTAACAGTCCCATTAGCCTGGTAAAAACCAGCATTCCGTTATAACCAATAAGCTTGTGAATTCTCCTTGAGAACAGGAAAATATACAGGCAGAGGATAAACGTAAGTATAATTGAAATGAGAATCATAAGTTTTTGCTCAAGGCTTTCAGTTCCTCCCATGAGGACAATTACCGTGCTGATTGTACCGGGACCTGTGAGAAGGGGCAGTCCTATTGGAAAAACCCAGATATCCTCGCGTTCCAGGGATTGGGAAATTTCTTCTTCTGTAATGCTTTCTCTTGAGACTTTTGCATGCATCATATCGAATGCTATACTGAAAAGCAGGATTCCACCTGCAACCCTTAACGAATCCACACTAATACTGAAAAGGTTAAGGATCATGCTCCCCGTAATTGCAAAAAAAAGGGCAATTACGCAGGCGAGAGTAACAGACTTTTTTGCGATTTCGTTTTTTTCCTGGCTTGTCATTTTACTGGTTAGGGAGATGAAAGTTACCACTCCGCTGATAGGGCTAACTACAACAAAAACTGTTGTAAATACATAAATTAAAAAACCGATGTTTTCGGCTATCATTTTTTTCTCCTTTGTCTCCTTCCCTTACTACTTTTCAACTTATACATATAATTTTCTCATGTCACAAAATTTCTTCTTAAATTTGAAATATTTGTTCTAAATTTATCCAGTTTTAAAAAACTTATTTCTCCACCTTATAATTATTATTTCAATAAAAGTAAACAGAATTAAAGTAAAATTCTGGTTTTTTCACTCTATATCAATTTAATTAATAAGCCCTTAATTTTGCTTTAAGCTTGAAACAAAGCGTCATTTTTGACTATTTGTACGAACAAACCTTTATAGAATAAAAACTATTTTTAATATTTAGCGAGGTGAGTTTTATAGTAGGATTAAATCCTTAAGTAGTTACTCTCTAGCAAAAGTTTTTGGAATTATGTACCTTATTTTTGGGATCATACTGTCTCCATTTCTTATTCTTATGGCAAGTGCAGAGAGCGGGACTGTTGGTATTGCTGAGAGTGTATTCTTTATAGTATTTACTATTATTTTTTACGGGATTTTCGGTTTGATAGGAGGTTTCATTTTAGAGATAGTCTATAATTTTATTGTTAAACAATTTGACGGCATTGAAGTGGAAGTAGAAGCCGCCTAAATTAAGCGATATGAAGAAAATAGTTCTTAAAGTTAAATTCTTAAAAAAGGCTTAAAAATAACGTTAAAGATGGATAACTAATGAGAAAAACTAGTGAGAAGATTGTTTTTTCACAGTTTCCAATCTTTTAAATTTAAGATAGATGCATTTGGTTTAAATTAAATAAATTTAATTTACAATTCCGAATTTATTAGCCTTTGATTCTGATATTCCAAGGGGTCTAAAATTTGGGATCAGGAAATTTCAGACCTTAAGTACCTCAACAGCGAGATCAGCGTTAATTATGTAATCGAAATTGATAAGCTCGTCCCATTTCTGTTGCATGAACATAGACTGGAAGCATAACCCTATAATTTTTCCATTATCTGAATTTTCAAAAACTTTTCCGATGATTTCCTTTGCCTGGTTTATGTTTATTCCTCCTTTTGGCATGGCAAGCCCGCCTAAAAGGACAACAACGTCTGCGTGTGCATCGGTTAGCTCCCCAAGCTGCATGCCTTCAGGGGTCATAAATATCGTTCTTGCTTTCTCAAAATTTATCCCGGGGATAAAGGCAAGCTTTTTGTCCCGAGCAACAAAAGCCAGAAGTTCAGCAAATGGAGTGCAGAACCCAGGGGTCCCGACAAAAGTTATTTTTTCTGCTCCTTCAATCAGGCCCTTAAAACTATTAAGGATGCCTCCAACTCCTTGTGAAGTACTTAATATTGGCATAAACTGTTCTCCTTATTCTCTTTTCTAAAAATTTTGCCTTTTAAGTAAATATCTGTAGCACTTTTAATTTTAAAGTGACATTGAATCTTTACTTTAAATAATTTAACCTGATACTCCCCCTGTAAATTGCTTATGATAAAAATTCGTACGTACATCAAATATTTAGGTCCGTATTTTTAGATTCCTTTTTATTTCCGGAATAGTATAGGTGAAGAAGACAGAAGGGAACAGGAATAAGAAATGAAGCAAGAAATAGAAATCCACAAATATTTTAAATAATTTATTCAAAAATGAATCGATCGTTGAATCCATTATAATCATTATTTTATTAATATTGTTTATAAATTTTATAATTAAAATTAAATTATCAGGGTTAGAATTATTTGTAGGATTAGAATAAGTTACGATAATTAAGACTAATTAAGACAAAATAGTTAAAAAGCAGAATTAAATTAAAAGAAAGCACGGAGATACTGCTCCGTTTACTTCCGTGATAATATTTTATTATTATATACCTTATTTTAATTTGGGTGAAGAATTAATTTCTTCTATGTATTCCTCGTAGCAGATTGCTGAAACCTTAACCTGCTAACGATTATATTTGAGTTGCTTACTCGAATGTGTTGCTGTGAATGTTCACATTGGTTTCCTGGGTGTTTAACCGGATAATTGGATCAGTAGGCAGGTCGTGGAAATAGTTTCCGGAAGCTTCTATGTTTTTGAGCTCTCCCTGTAATTCCAGGCCAGCATATCCTCCACCCGAGGATGTAGATTCGCTGTCAAGCATTTTTCCGTCCGTAACTGAATCGAATCTAACAGAGGAGTTAGTCCGGTTAATAAATTTGGAGTTCTTGACTGTAATACCATTTACATGATAGGCATATACTCCATCATGCCCGGGCTTATTTACAGTTACAGTATCGATCATTACATTACTGGATTTTGAGATCAGCATGGCATCGTTGCATCCGTTCTGGAATGTAACGTCCTTTATTGTCAGCCCGCTGACGCCTACAAGGGTTGCCATGTTATATGAAGAAGTTCCAAGCCTGACATCAGGATAATGGTCTGACTGGCTTCCGTCAACAGTAAAGCCTCTGATTGTAATGTCATTTGCGGAATTGCCTTTGGCCATGAGCATGGCTTTCTTATCTGGAATGCTTGACTCACGCCCGCCCCATACAGGTAGTCCGGGGGCAAGTTTTACTATTACGCTTGAATCTCCTTCAAGAACTGTTTTACTTCCAATCTGAAGGGAATCACTGATTTCGTATGTGAACGGCCCTTTGAGATGGACAGTTGTACCTGGACTGTTTGCAGCCTCTTCAAGAGCCTGATTAATCTCAACATTATCGGCTTTTCCGTCGCATTTGTAGTCTCCGCTTCCGTCTCCGGCTACAGTTATTGTTTTTCCACTCTGACTCTGTCCGCTCTCGCCACCTAATACATTTGGTACGGTTGTTAAAATAAGGCATGTTA
>CAZFNE010000297.1:0-4494 GCA_964520335.1 uncultured Methanosarcinales archaeon
CAGAGCTTTTTGTTATTTTCCAGTCTGCGTAGAAGTGTTCTACGATTTTTACGGTTTGGGTTTCGGATTTATGGTTTTTGAGTTCGACTTCGTAGCTTTCGATCCAGGTATTCTGGCTTACTTTGTTGTATTCGGTCTGGGTTCTTTTGCCTGTGAGGTCGAAGGCATTTCCGATTGTGGCTCTTATTTCTTCGTCTTTTGGAGTGTGTTTTATGCTGTCTTCGCCAAGGAACTGGAGCTGGCCTTCGGAGTCGGCTTTGTATACGCGCATGGTGCCGGCAGGAAGAGGCATTCCAAGGCCTTTATCTTCTGAGTTGGTCAGGTTCAGGACGACTTTGATGTTTTCATTTTCTGAAGGGTCGAAGATCAGTTCCTTTTTGACGGGGACTGAGTTTGCTGAGAGCAAGGAGAGCTGTTTTGTCTGTTTGTCTTTTAGAGTGGCTGGCCTATCAAGGGTGTAAAGATGGTACTCAAAAAGGGATTCTTCAGCAAAGTTCTGTTTTGAAGCTGCTTCAGGGGCTGCAGTTTCCTGGACTGCACCCGCAGCATAATCAGGCCTGGGGGTTTCAACTCGATGGACTTCGCCTGCTACAAGCTTTAATTTAGCATCCTTAAAAGTTGTTCCTGCCTGATTATCTATACTGACCCAGCCTTGGATATCAGCGCTTTTATCATCTGCACTGGTTTTGACAATATAGTCTGCTTTCCAGCTCATCCCGCCTGTGAGATAAGAAGTTAGGATATCGCGGGAGCCTGCAACCGGAGAGTAGATCTGCCAGACAAGGGTAGGTTTTGTAAGCAGGTCTGCAGAGTCCGGGAATTCTACTTTTGTAACTTCGGAGAGAGTTACAACTTTCCCGTCACTCAGCTTGAGGACTACTCCTCCGTCCGAGCTGAGGAGGGTTCCTGTGTATGTATTGCCTTGTTTATCCCCTTCCCTGCCTGTTACTGTCACTTCTTTGTCGAGGAATTTTTCCAGGAGTTTCTGGTTGCTAACAAGGTCATATTCGTAATTTTGTTCCAGGACGGAAGTATCTTTGTTTTTTGTATCCTCAAACATTACTGACGTTGGATCTATAAAAACGGCAACGTCTGTGTATTTTACTTCGTTCACTCCAGATTTAAGGTCAAGGCCCCTTCTTTCCTTCACAAGAGCCAAATTACTATTGTATACGGTTACTTCAGTTCCGGAACCAGTCTCTGCGGCCCTTGAGATCGTTGAAAATAAGTCCAGAGGATTTGAAGGCTGTTTTGCGCTTACCACATCGACACTTGATTTTATTGTATGAGCCTGAACTTCAGAATTACCATTTTGGGGTATTCCTTCGGAACCGGTATGGAAGAAAGATGCAGTTGCAAACATAGTACAGGAGAGCAGTATAAGCATGAGCAAAAGAGAACTTCTTTTTATTTTCATAGAAGAAAATAGGCAACTGTTTTATTTATATGTGACTTTAACTGCGGATAGACTTGAAGTCATCTTTTTCGTGCTCTACTAAACAGAGATGAATGCTCTGAAAAACAATAATATGAGAGGTCTCGGTTAAAAATTTGAAATATTTACTATTTGCCTAGGATTAGCCTAAAAATAAACAGATTTCTAAATAAACTAAGGACTTTCTTTTAAAGAATATTAATCATTTTATAATATTTATTTTTTTAATCTGAAAATTATTTTGTATCGTGATTTTAAAAATTCCTTATAATCTCAATCTCGCCCCGATTTTGAAAGATTTTAGGGTTGAAAACTAGTAAACCCTCAATTAGAAAGAAACCTATATAATTAGTGGTGAGTTGATGAGAAATGCACTTTTTGTCTTGATGTTTTTATTCGGTGTATTCCTATCTGTAGGATGCGTAGCTGAAGAAAATGAAGCTCCGGCTGAAGCGGTAACACCAGCTGAAGCTGAAACTCCAATTGATGGGAAGGCAACTGAAACACAGAATGTGACAGAGAAAGCAGAAATGAAAGAGTATACACTTGAAGAACTTGCACAGTACAATGGAAAAAATGGGAAGACATATGTTGCCTATCAAGGCCAGGTTTATGACGTCTCTGGTAGTGATCTTTGGAATACTGGCACTCACCAGGGACTCCATGATGCAGGACAGAACCTTACTGAAGAAATAACCAGAGCCCCTCACAGCCCTGAAAAATTAAAGGATTTTCCTGTTGTTGGAACTCTGAAAAATTAAGTACCAGATATTGTTTTGCATATGAGAATGAGCCTGGGTAAAGAGAGCCTGGTTAAAGAGAAGGAAGAATTAAGGGCAGCGAGGCCAATCCGGCTCAGGATTGAGATGTGATATAACATAGTGCTAAATCCTAGATACAAATACTGCACCAATACTCATTTAATTTTTTCTGAGCATGGATTATAAGATTTTATAGGGTTTGCATAACAATTTTATTCAGTCTACATTAAGGAGGAATTATTTTGCAAGCCCTATGTTTTATCCTGAAATTATTTTGCTTTTTCAATCCTTTTATCTTAAGTTTATATTACAGACCAGCGGCTTCTTTTTTGCTCAGACTAAAAATTCGCTTCATCCCCTATGGACTTTCCAAAGCCACAAGATTGAATTGAAGCTCATTCAACAGTGAACTTTTTGAGCCATTAGATATTGAAACATGTACATAACTATCTGATGATTTTGAACCTACAAAATCATTTCAGGATACAATAAAGGTAACCTTATTTTCAAAAATATCCAGATTTAAAGATCTCTGCATTTTTCAAGCCATGTAAGCGATCTTATCCACTCTCCTTTTGGTTCTCTGGAAGTTCCAACAACCAGCCGTTTCATATTTCCTACTTCTTCAACTATTCCGGACGCTTCTATGATTTCTCCGGGCAAAGCCTGACCTGCATAGGTATGCGTATAGGAAAGGACATGATCAATTTCCTCATGTTCGACTTTGTAATAGGAGGGGCTGTCAAAAGCAAAATCCGCATTTGTAACTTTTGCTTCGATTTTCATTCTAACAGTATCTTTTCCGCGCAGGAGAGGCTCTTTAATCTGGTCCCATTCCCTTACAAAAAGCAGGTCAAAATAAGTACCTTCAACCATTCCCCGGTTGCCTTTTCGGGATTCGTGCAGCATAAATTCCTCAAATGAGATGTCAGGAATCCTCTTTCTGTAAATTCTCTGCCACATTTCTTCATCGATTTCAGCTATTGGGCCTTCCTGCTGCTTTGCTGTGGTTATGGCATCCCTTGCCCTGAACCACATGGGGCCGTAGACAACAAAATCAATGTCAGAACTTTCATTCTGGAGGCCTGCAAGCATTGAACCTGTAACTCCCATACTTGTCCTGGGAATCCCGGCTTCGTCTAGGGTTTTTACAATTGCCCGCACCCGGCTGTCGGAATTTACAAGTTCGGGAATTACATCCGGAGGATGGAGCACCTGCTTTACTTCGGATTCAGGGACAACGTGCACATCCTGTACCCATTCAGGCCTGTTTTTCTTCATAAACTCAAATGCAGGCCCGAAATCGTATTTTTTGTATTTCTTTCCATTCAATTCCCTTTCTCCGTTTTCATCCGGAACATACCGAAGGGTGGCTCTGATCCCATCTTTACGAAAATAATCCGAAACAGCAAAAAGCCAGTCCTCTTTTGTAACTAAAAAATCCCTTAAACGTGTTTTAAGCATTTATACCATTCCTGGGGTTTAAGTGTGACTATAAAGCATCTGTAAAATATTAAAGTAAATTTTGATATTCTAATCAAAGTCCAGAATAGAAAACTCGGTCTCAAGTTTTTCTAGCGGTTTTCTAATATTTTAATATATTTTAGGAATATTTTAAGATAAATAACAAGAAGGAGATTGTATTATTTATTTATATTTAACAAGTATTTTATTTTTCATTACCTTGGATTATCTTTAATATTGTTCTTGAGGGAATTTTTCTGGTTAAAAAAGAGTCCTGATTAGTGTATCTTAAAATGCTATATGCCTGAATACTTTTAGAGCTACAAATAATTATAAATGACAAAAAATTCTGAATAAAAGAACATATATTGAAGAAAAAGAGAAAATATACTGATAACAATAAGCAAAAAGGGATAAGTAACGGAATAAGCTGCAGTGCAGAAAATCCGAGGTAATATTTTTGAGAGATAACCCCAGTGCAAAAACGCTTGAAGCCTGGATAATAGGGCTGAGGCGCGAATTTCATCAACACCCCGAACTCAGTTTTGAAGAATACGAGACCCAGAAAAGGATTTTGAGAATCCTTGAAGAATTAGGAATAGAAAGCAGGAAAATTGCGGATACAGGTGTACTCGCCAGTATAAAAGGAAACCTTCCCGGGCCCTGCATTGCCCTGCGTACGGATATTGACGGGCTGCAGGTGCAGGAGGAATTGACCGAAAGGAATGCAGCCTACATTTCAAAAAACGATGGAGTTATGCATGCCTGCGGGCATGACGGGCATATGGCAATGCTTTTTGGGGCTGCAAGGCTTTTTCAGGAAAACAGGGACTT
>CAZFNE010000298.1:0-3360 GCA_964520335.1 uncultured Methanosarcinales archaeon
AAGTTCTCCCCGCTGTTCCTTCCTGAAACTGTAGCGGGTCATTTCGATCATCCGAAGAGGCAGGTTCCTGTAGGAAATTGTCATGTCGTGGTTCATAAGGAATTGCCCGAAACAGGCTGCAAAACGCAGGAACATCTGCCGCTTGTCCGACTCGATAGAGTACTGCCTTGCAGGGAACCTGTCAAGGTATTTCTTAAGGGTCGGGTGGTTCATGTCATACATCAGAGGAGTTTCGACTTCCATTGCACCGAAATCGGTTGCGACATCAAGCACGTAGTTTTCAATGAGAGATTTGACAAGCCTTCCCTTGGGGTAATAGCGCATGTTTCCGGAGTCTGAACCTGGTTCGTAATCTGCAAGCTCTAGCCTGCGCATCAGGTCGACATGAGGAGGAGCACGCTCAACAGCCCTGCTCTTGGAAATCTCATAATTCACAAACTGCTGGAGTTTAGGATAGGAAGTCAGATCAAAACCTTCGACTTCATGAAGTTCTCCGTCTGTAGTCAGGATGCGCCAGTAAGACTTTGCAGTGCCTTCAGCCTTCAGGGCTTCGGAAACGACCTCTTCTTTTTCCTCAACTGCCAGGGTTTTGCATACTGCTTTTGCTGTCCCCTCAGGACGGATGCTTCTGGAAAGTTCGGAAAGGGGATGCCCTTTGCAGCTTACTGTAAAAGCCTTGTACCATCCGAAAGGAGCCCTTTTGACCTCGTATTTGGCTGAGAGAGCTGTTTCCATACCTTTTAAGACCTGCACCGCGACCTTAGGAGAAGAAAGATCAGAACTCAGGTGGGCGTAAGGATAAAGCATTATACGGTTTGTTTTGACCTGGGCTGCAACCTTTTCGATTTCAGAAACAGCTTTTTCAATGGCTTCTTCTGGATTGGCTTCGTCCACGCTTTCAACAGCCGTAAAAGCGGTGAGGGCTTCCTCGAGCCTGCCTGACTTTAAGGACTCTTCTATTTTCTCAGCAACTGGAGTTTGTTTTTTGGTTTCGTATTCAATATAATCAGAGTGAATGAGCAATAACTGCATTCTATCACCTGTGTTTTCTAAGCCGAATTTAAGTTCCGAATTACTCTGGTTCCGGGTTAAACAGAGAATCAAACAGTGTTATATTTCAGTACTGCTTTAGTTTCAGTACTGCTTTAAGTACTATGAACTGATTTTAAGGCTTTTTGATGCCTTTACCCGTCAGTAGACCTTGATTTAAGGAAGTGAGGAAGAATATATGACAGTCCTAATATCCTGCAATGATATAAAGCAATCCCTTTCGCTTCATTGAAGACTATTTTTTTCAATCAGTCCTGCACAATTCAGCCGGATTTTTGAGGTTGGAGTCAGCCTGGGCCACCAGTTCAGGATGGATCTGCTCCTGATAAACCCTGTAGGCTGCAACGAGCGCACCCAGGAGAATGGGGGCTGCAAAAAAACCTGCAATTCCTCCCACAAAAGCTCCTCCCAGGAAAGCGAGCATGAGCAGCATCGGATGGATCTTTGACTTCAGACTGGTAAGGTAAGGCCTGAGAATAAGTTCAGGAGGACCGTAGATTACAAGGGAAGAAACCAAAAAGAAAAGAGATGCGCTTTCAAGCCCCTGCTCCAAATAACGTACTATAGCCAGAGGCAAGAGTACCATATATCCAGCAAAAAGAGGGATAACTGAGGCAATAAAAACCAGGGTTGCAAGGGCAAGCACATGGTCAAACCCGAACGCGTAAAAGACAATAACTGAAGTCACGCTTACTATCAGGGCCGAATAGGCATTGCCTATGAAAACTCCTTTCAGGATAAGGTCAAGATGAGATGCATAACGATTTACAATGAGCCGGTAATCTCCGGGAATTATACCAAGAAAAGCACAGTAAACTCTGTCTCCATCTGCAAGCAGAAAATAGCAGAAGAGAATAGAAACTATGAAGTTAATTACAAAAAGTCCAATGCTCTTGGCATATGAGATCAGTCCTATACTGCCAACAGCAGGGAGCAGAGAGGTAAAAAGGTTCCAGATTGTAATGTTTATCCTTTCAACATATGCTTCAGGAATTTCCAGTGAATGTATAAAATCCAGAATTCCGCTCATAACTGATATCTGGTTTTCAATAAACCAGGAAACCTGATTAATGATCTCAACAATTCCGGCCCCTACAATGAATACTATAGGGATGAAAATACAGAGACTGGCGACCATAGCTCCGATTTTTCGGTACTTCCCAAACTTTATCTGGATAGGTCTGGCAATATAAGCAAAGACTATCCCTAGAACTATTCCGTCTGCCATGGGCAGCAGGATCAAGAAAGCAAAGAACAAAAGTATGGCTAACGCAACAGCTACTCCTATTTTCCAGCGGCTGGCAATAAGTTGACTCACACCGTCCAGATATCCCTGTTGGAAAACTGGTCTATCGTATTTCATATCTTTCGGCATGCTATAAGACAGTTAGAAATTGTTTATATATAAAATGTTGTGCGTATTTATCGGATCAAGGAGTTTAAAAATATAGCCCCGATATAGTGAAATTTGTAAATCTTTGATTGGAAAATGCCCCGAAAGTTAGTTTATAATATCTAATAACTTATGAAAGCAGTTCAGGATTCTAAACAATCAGGATATTCTATATATATCAAGCCCACCGACAGACCAGCGCTAACACATCCTCTGATCGGTCTTTACTCCCTCTTTATGTTTTTGAGGGAGTTTTCCCACGGTAAAAAAGTTCTCCGCATGCGAGTTTCGCGGCTGCTAATGGCATTCAGGATGGCGAATGCGACCCGCCACTCTGTCACCACCGTAAAAACAAGATATTTTTTATATATTTACTCATCCAATCACGAATTTGGCTGCCCGCTTGTACAGACTTTAAAAATGGAATAGTATTGCTTATCTAAATGATTGACGACTATAATTGGCAGCCAAACTTAAAACCGTGTACCCAAATGGATTATTTAGCTCAACTGTAAAAAGTGTTACAATCGATTAACTTCTTTTTTCCATCCTCTTCTTGTCATGTGAGGCGTAAATTCGGACAGGTCTCTGGCTTGATTGTCTTTAGTCACTTCAACACCAAAAAACGCGGCGGCCTGAACGTCACTCAACCCGTGAAGACGTTGGCTATTGTATTTGGTATTCGGCTTGCAGAAGAAAATAGTTTTCTCTTCTTTGCCATCAAGCAACCCTATAGCCACGCTCGTGATTTTACCGATCGTCTTCTCGACCTGTTCTATCTGATACCTTGCGACTTCTTTGAGTTTGCTCCTGTCTAATTTTGCAGCATCACCAACACAAGCTGGTATACAAATGGTGTTCTCCACGAACTCGAGGACTTCTTTGTCTGTTCTGAGCCACTTTTCAATGAAAAGATT
>CAZFNE010000298.1:3465-4469 GCA_964520335.1 uncultured Methanosarcinales archaeon
GCTTTGTCTACTCGTGAATCCATCTTCGGATAGTTACCACTGCACTTCACGTCGACACCAGTGCGTTCCATGCTTGCGATATCTATCTTTTCGCCAGATGCGATATTGTTTTTACATACCATATAATCACCCACTAAAATAATGGTGACAAATATATTTATTCTTTTTGAGAGATTTGAAAAGCTTGAGTATAAAAGGTAACATTAGACAATAGAATACATTAATCAGGACATTGATTTTAGGATTCGGATTTATACTCGCCAGGGAATATTGAAAATAGTATTAGGCATTCAGTCAAAAACGACAGCCAATCCAAACTCACTTTTGAAAAATAAATTGAAGCCATCAGGCTTCGGGGTTACATTAAAGCTGGTTGTCTATTTTCTTTGTCAGTACGAATCCAGGCACCAGCCACATCTTTTATCATTCCCTGTTTTTCGAGGCTTGTAATCGCAGCTGCAATTTCAGCATCGCTGCCCTCAACAAGTTTATATATCATTTTTGTAGTCAACATTTTATTTTCATTAAAAAGCTTGAGCAAAACATCATCTGTAGACATTTTACATGCATGATGCTTGTTTTTCTTGTGGTGTTCATTAGTTTTTTCAAGTCCCATATACCATCACTCACTAAAATAAACGAGTGTGTTGTATATAATTATTACGCATATAAGACAAAATACTTGAGAAATCTGGAATTTGTAGTCTGATTTGAAGAAATATGTTATATAAAAAGGATTGAAGGAGCATTAAGCGTCCTTATCTACTTTGGTAAGAAAAACAAAGTCGGAGAAATGATTCAAAAACAATGTTCATAGAAATTTGTATTGAAAACTGAGAGATTTCAGCCAGACCGCCCGAGATAATATCTTCCGATTATCTGAACAGCCAAACTCTCAGCGTCCATGTTTTTCTTTTCAAACCTTCAGCTTTTCATCCAGCCCTAGCACAATTTTATCAAAATACCTTGTTACCACACAGGATTCCATGCATTTTCCGCACCTT
>CAZFNE010000299.1:0-4443 GCA_964520335.1 uncultured Methanosarcinales archaeon
AAGACCAGGTTGAATATCTTATGGCAAGAGGGCTTACTGAAGATGAAGCAGTAGGCATGATTGTGCGCGGGTTCCTGGATGTAGGGATAAGGGGAATTCCTGACGAGCTCAAAAAAGAAATTGAAGATACAATTACACAGACAGCGTTTGGGGCATAAAATCAAAAAGTAAGGAAAAAGCAGGAAGAAAAAAAAAGGTGAAACTTTTATTTTCTTTTGAGATCTACTTTCTTTATTTTCTTTTTTGTTTTTGTCCTTTTAGACAAAGGAATTGATTTCTTTGTCATATATTTAATCCCTTTTTTGAGAGATTTATCTTAAAATGATTTTTTGTAGGATAATGGCAAAGAAAAGGAGTATGATACGCAAATAAAGGGTTAAACCCCCTTTTACTTGTTAAGAGACATTTTCTAGGTTTATTTCTCAAAAGAAAATTTTTAACTTTTCTAAAATACTAATTAGTCCCATATACTTAAATATGAGCTTGAGACATAAGTTTTTAAGTTATTTTCCAAATGGACTAAAAGAAACGCCCCCTCCCCTATTAAAAATGATTTTTGATAATAAAAAGGGATTGCTTAGTATTAAAAGAAGATTACAAGTTTATTTTTATTGCTACTCTTATTGGGGATTAGAAGAAATATAATAAAATTAATTGCTTGCGTTGACAGGGATACTCGATGACTGGAGAGGAGAATATAAGCCTGGAAGAAAAAAGTCTGGAAAAAACCCCAACAGGCATAAACGGTTTGGATGAAATTACTGATGGTGGTTTGCCAAAAGGCCGCCCAACCCTTATTTGTGGAAGTGCAGGTTCAGGAAAAACGCTTATGGCTATGGAGTTCCTGGTTGAAGGAGCTGTAAAATATAATGAGCCTGGCGTTTTCATAGCTTTTGAAGAAACTGCTGAGGATCTAACCAAAAATTTTGCTTCACTTGGTTTTGATCTGGATTACCTGGCTGCTGAAAATAAGTTAAATATTGATTATGTCCATATTGATAAAAGCGAGTACGAAGAAACAGGAGACTATGACCTGGAAGGCCTATTTATAAGACTTGGCCTGGCTATAGACACCATAGGAGCTAAAAGAGTAGCTCTCGATACTCTGGAAGTGCTTTTTTCAGGCTTTGAAAATGAAGTTATATTACGTTCCGAACTCAGAAGGCTTTTTAGCTGGCTAAAAGAGAAAGGAGTAACTGCTGTAGTCACCGGAGAACGCGGAGAAGCTTCCCTTACCAGATACGGGCTTGAAGAGTATGTGGCAGACTGTGTCATTCTTCTTGATAACAAAATGCAAGATCAGATAGCAACAAGACGTCTCAGGATTATTAAGTACAGAGGTTCCAAACACGGCACAAATGAGTATCCTTTCCTCATAGAAGAAGATGGAATCTCGGTTTTACCAATAACATCTCTTAGCTTGGAGCATGAAGCATCTACAGAAAGAATATCATCTGGAATAGAACGTCTGGATACAATGCTTGGAGGCCAGGGATACTACCACGGCACCACTGTACTTATTTCAGGAACAGCGGGTACAGGCAAGACCAGCTTTGCAGCCGAGTTTACCAGAGGTACCTGCGAGCGAGGAGAGCGCTGCCTTTACTTTGCATTTGAGGAATCTCCAAGCCAAATAATAAGGAATATGAAATCAATAGGCATAGATTTCCAATCTTATATTGATGCTGATATTTTGAAAATCAGTGCTTTCCGGCCTATGGCCTATGGTCTGGAGATGCATTTGATAGCAATGCGCAAGCAAATAGATAATTTCAAACCGGTTGTCGTAGTTATAGATCCTATATCCAACCTGACCAATGTAGGTACTGAGACCGATGCTAAAATGACGCTTACACGGCTCGCCGATTATCTGAAGCTAAAGAAAATTACTGCTGTCTGTACCAGCTTGGTAGAGCACGAAAGTATCGAAGGCATAAATGCGCAGGGAATATCTTCCCTTATGGATACCTGGATCAATCTCCGCTTTTACGAAAATGATAATGAGCGCAACCGTGGGCTCTCAGTTGTTAAGTCAAGAGGCATGGGGCATTCAAACCAAATTAGAGAATACGTTATTACTGACCACGGTGTAGAAATTCAAAATGTGTATCTCGGCCCATCAGGAGGCCTGCTTATGGGCTCTTCCAGAGCTGTCCAGGAAGCAAAGGAAACAGCTGAAGCAGTAAGCCAAAAACAGAATATCGAGCGGAAAAAGAGGGAGCTTGAGAGTAAGCTCAAAGCTATCGATGCCCAGATCTCTATCCTGAAATCGGAGTTTGAAAACCAGGAGGAAGAGCTGAGTAAACTCGGTTCCGAGGATGAACTCATGGATAACGCCCTGACAAATAGTAAAAACAGGATGGCCTCTATCAGGAGGGCTGATACTTCCAAATAAATAGAGGAGACCTCGATGGAAAATGCAGAACAACCGAGTGATTCGGCCAAGCAAGCCCAGAATGATAAAGATATTTACGAACTGAAGCTTTACGTGGTAAGCAATAATAGCAAGAGCCGACTTGCGTTTAACAACCTGAAAGAAATTTGCAGTAAATTTCTTGCGGGAAAATGCCATATTGAGGTTATAAACCTCACAGAAAATCCGGGACTTGCCAGAATAGATCAAATTATAGCCATTCCAACCCTTATTAGAAAGAATCATCCCGGCAGGATAATAGGGGACCTTTCCAACAAAGAGCGAGTTCTTAGAACCCTTGATTTACGTATCCCTAAATTCACAGATGGTGCAAATGGGAGAAGTCCTTTAAGGGAAAATTCCTTAGAAGATTCAAAAGCCCATATTATGAAAAACAAAAAAACGAATGACGATGACCTCCAGCCGTATATTGGTAGCGATTTGTATAGCAGCAATTCTAAAGGTTGGATAAATAGGCATTTTTTTGTATTATAGTCACATAATTATAATTCGTAGTTTTTAAAGCTCTCAAAAAGTTGTAGGTATAGTCTGTCCAAAAAAAGTAATCTTTTAAATTTAAGGGGGAAATTTGATGGAAGATGAAGCACAAAATGATTACGGGACTCAATCTCTTGAACCCGACATTATATATAATCAAGAAGTTTATATTTTGAGATTGTACGTAGCTGGCTAGACGAAAAAGAGCCTTGCAGCTTTTGCCAATTTGAAAAAGATCTGCCAGGAACATCTTGGAGGCAGATATACAATTGAAGTTGTAGACCTACTTGAAAACCCACAACTAGCTAAAGGAGATCAGATACTGGCAGTTCCAACACTTGTCAGAAGACTTCCTCCACCATTAAAGAAAATAATAGGGGACCTCTCAAATACCGAAAGAGTTCTGATAGGCCTTGATTTGCGCCCTGGAGAGGGAGCTCATGAATGATAATGAAGAGACCAAAACATCGGAAATAAAGATATCCACTGAAGAATTTGAAGAGGCCCTGGAAAAGGTAGGAGACGGAAAATATGTCTTGCGGCTCTATGTTGCTGGAATGAGCCTTAAATCGCTGCAGGCGATAGAAAATATTAAGCGTATATGTGACGAGTTCCTGCCTGGAAGATATCAGTTAGAAATTATAGATGTCTATCAATATCCTATCTTTGCGAAGGATGGTCAAATAGTTGCAGCCCCGACTCTTATAAAAGAGCTACCTCCACCTTTAAGGAAACTCATAGGCAGTATGGCAGATACGCAAAGAGTCCTTATAGGGATGGACCTGAAATCGAGAGATATTAAGGAATAAAAACTATAAGGCGTTGTAAATGATTTCTAATAGAGAAGAAAAAGATCATGACCCCATCTCTTACCAAGCACTGTTAGATGAAAATTACACCCTGAAAGAAGAGATAGAAAACTTAAAGATCCGGCTGCAAGAAGCCGAAGAGCTTAAGCGTGCAGTCCACGAAGGGGATCTCGATGCCCTGGTCATATACAGGCCAGAAGGGGAATTAATTTTCACTCTTGATAGTGCTGATAAAGCCTATCGCGTCCTTGTAGAAACTATGAACGAGGGCACTGTTACCTTATCTCATGACAGCACTATTCTTTACTGCAACCGCCACTTTGCAGAACTCATGAAAATGCCTCCGCAGGCTATAGTGGGGACATCTATTTATCAATTCATTGCGCCTGAAAATATTCCTACTTTTAAAACTTTTCTGAAACAAGAGATTATTACAGGGGAGATCAATCTTGTCGCTAATGGGGGCACAACCTTACCTATATACCTGTCTGTCAATTCATTAAAGTCCGAAGACTTTCCATCTCCAGATTCTTGGTGCCTTGTAGTTACAGACCTGACTGAACAGAAAAAGAATGAAGAAAAGGTTAAAGCACGTGCAATAGAGCTTGAAAAGGCTTACGAATCCCTGAAGGAAAGTAAGGAAGGTCTTGCTGATGCCCAAAAAATTGCCCATATTGGAAGTTGGGACTGGGATATTGTAACTGACAAAGTATACTGGTCTGA
>CAZFNE010000300.1:0-4434 GCA_964520335.1 uncultured Methanosarcinales archaeon
TCCAGCTCCTGTATGGCAATAATTCAGCTGTACAGGAGAAGTAAATTCTTTAAAACTGCTTTCCAAGACTTCAAGTGTAAACTTCTAATCCGATGAGTAATCCAGGGATAAAAGTTAACTATTAGCTTAATTAGTGCTTAATAGGTTAGTAAAAGCTTATTGAATTTCATTTTTTAAACCCATTCATTTTAAGGTTCTTTTAAGGGTTTTTCTGAGGGAGATTTTCAAGCTCCCTCTCTCTTTGCGTTATATCGAGGGAGACCTCAAAAAGCGCATCCCTTCCTTTATCCCTAATTTCGATTTCCACAGGCTGGGCCAGGGTATCTTTTACTGCTCTCCACTCCTCCCTTACAATACTGGTGATCTCCCATGGACCTGCAGAAGGATTTTTTACCCTGTCCCTGGCAAGTTGTAGAAGTAGATGTTCTTTTTCCATTAAGGTAAGATCTTCTATGCCTTTAACTTCCAGTTCAGTTACCTCGGCATCCCCCATTTTTGACCGAACTATTATTGGTTCTCCTGGTTCATCTTTTATTTCATTTGTAGTTCTTCTTGCCATAAATCAACCCTTGCTCATTCTTTTCTCTTTTCAATTTTGGTTTTCCACTTATCTGAGAACTGGCCTGAAAGTTCTTGGGTCAAGAGATATTTTTTTCTGACAATAACTGCATTTAGTCTCAAGGTGTTTTCCTGCAAGTAAGGCTTTTTCAACCTCTTCTTCAGGTGAAATATATTGTGTCATTTCTTCCCCACAGTACGGGCACTTTACTTTCAACCAATCAAGCCTCGTAAGCTGTCTTATGTTCTGAATTAGCTTTCCCAGCGCATCCTCAAAGGCATCAGGAGAGAAACGAATAGGCTGAAGATGCTGAATCAGGACAGGAAGGTCAACTTCATTCTCTGCAATCGGAATTATGAATTGATCCGTTCCAACGGCCAGCCCAATCTCCTGGTTAAGCTCAGGAGAGACAACTCCTTGCTGGGTGATAACAGGAATAAAACAGTCTGACTGGCGAATTCCAAACCGAATCCTGTCAGCTAAAGAAAGAATGAGGGCTTTCCTGTAAAGAGAGGAAAAACTCTCAAGTTCTACACTCCAGAGTGCCCTTGTCAGTTCCTGAGCAAGAACCTCATCCTGTTCACAATGAGCTATGTAAACTTTAGTTATCATAAGTTATGTACCTTTGTGCTGCACCTGCTAAATGATTAAAAAACCTGCACAAAATTATATTTACAGGCGGTTTTCAAAAACGCTGTATTTATCTTTTTTAGTTATGTTCAGGTTCACTGTCTGGTTCCGGATATGGTATAGGTTCCGGTGAAGGAACAGGTTCTGGCTCAGGATCAGGTATAGGTTCAGGTTGAATAGATCTCGCTTTATTTTCTTTTGACATAATTACCCCCGTTATAGATAATAACTCGCTTCTATAAGTAATATAACTTTCAAAAAATATTGTTTCAAATCTGGTTTCTTAAACTTAATAAAAATCGAACCTGTCCTAAAATTAAGATAAGAATTCTTTTAGAACTGAAAAATGGGCCTCAACTCTCTATATAATTAATAATTAAAATTTATGTTTTTAATTAAAATTTATATTTTGACTATAATATCTTGTATAATTAATTCATTAAGAATATTGTTAGAAATAAAAAAGTGATATCATTAAGATAGTTCATTATCTTGATTCTGAAAAATTAGATCTGAATTTAAACGATACTGATTATCTGCTGTATACTGGCTTGATTTACAAGACCTCCCTACATACGCTGCCAATAGTAGATATCTAAAAAAATTATTCTGAATTTCGCAGCATTACCAAGTGAAACTTTTAATACTTTTACTATAAGTGCACTCCAAGAGACGATTCTTAAATTAACTTTCTTGGAAGGTTTTATTTCAGGATTTTTTCAGCTTTTTGTCCAGTTTTTTTCGCTTTTGTTTATTCTATTTCAGTATCTTGCACCAGATATTCATATTTTCAAAGCCCTCGCCTATCTTGCAGTTGTTCACAAGCCTGCCTGTATAGGCATAGCCAAGCGAAGAAAATGCCATATTTATTCCAAAAGACGAAGCTCTGCAGAGGGTATAGGCGCTCTTGAAACTTCTGTCTGAAAGTTCTTTTTCTAAAATTGTGATAAGCTCTTTTATAAGTCCATTTCCCCTTTCTGAAGAAATTGTCAGGCAGTCAGTTATTTCAGCAGTCCTGTTCTGAGGGTCCATTTCTGCTGAGGCAAGGCTAACTATCATACCTTTCTTTTCTATAAGAAAATAGAGGACATTCGAGTCCATATTCCTGAGCAGGTAGCTTTCTATATGCAAGGGAGTAGGATAAAATTTAAATTCTTGCCTGTAAAGATTAGCCATTACTGAGGCATCGGTCTGGACTGCGGGCCTGGCTATATATTCTTCTGGAAGCAAAATTTTTCCTTTTTCTCTCTCTCTTTTTCTTCGAGATTTTTTTGTTTTTTGAGAGACTATTCCGGTTTTTCTGTCCTTTTTCAAGCAACTTTCAATTACCAGGTCTTCCTTTTCTTTATGAAAGGAAATTCTCCTTAAGTACTCAGGGTAACTCGTAAAAATGTAGCAGTTTTTTCCAGAGTAGTATCCGCTGATAGTTCCTTCTTTTGAATATCCGCAGGCTTCTAGCTCGTTCTTTTTTTCTGGAGGGGCGTATACGATTATTTTTACCATTTCTTCTACTGTGGAAATGGTTTTGAGAGTTCCTGCAATTTCTTCAAAAAACCCTGTATAACCTGTTACTTTTATTCTTCTATTGTAATAATCAACTATAATTTCAGCGTTTGCTCCGGGCATCTTCAACTCTGCTTTTTTATAGTAATTCGGGACTTCATCTATAGTTTGAAGCGTTAATGGAAGGCCTTTCTCCATAATGCCCCCCCTTAATTCTTAAACGCTATTTTGCTGAGTAAAAGATTTTTTTCTGACTTACTACCTTTGAAACGCTGTTTCCTATCAAGGTTTTCTGGCTCGAGAGCAATAACGGTATTGTCTTCATCATAAAGTTTAAGTTTTGCAAGGCCTACCTTGCCTTGAAGTTCAGGATATTCATCGCAAATTAAACATTTTTGCGGGCAAGCTTTGGAGTATTTTGCAGGCTCAGGATACATACAGATTACACCTTCGTAATTTCTGAGTACTACTCCAGTATCTGAACTTGAAATCAGATAATTAGGTTCGACAGGAATTTTTCCTCCCCCACCCGGGGCATCAACTACAAAAGTAGGAACCGCAAGTCCAGAAGTATGCCCCCTCAGCATCTCCATAATTTCTATGCCCCTTGAGACTGAAGTCCTAAAATGTTCCAACCCTCTGGAAAGATCACACTGATAGAGGTAGTAAGGCCTGGTTTTAATCTTCAGGAGTTCGTGACATAGTTTTTTAATTATCATGGGACAGTCGTTTATTCCTCTTAGAAGTACTGACTGGTTTCCTAAAGGAATCCCTGCGCAAGCAAGCATGTTCATTGCTTTTTTTGCCTCTGGAGTAATCTCTTTAGGATGATTAAAGTGAGTATTAAGCCAGACAGATGGATATTTTTCTAGAATTTTACATAACCCAGGAGTTATGCGCTGAGGCAAAGTTACCGGAGCTCTTGTACCTATCCTTACAATCTCCACGTGAGGTATATCGAAAAGCTCTCCTATTAGCCAATCCAGTTTCTCATCGGAAATAAGCAGAGCATCTCCTCCTGAAAGCAAGACATCCCTTATTTCAGGGTGTTCCCTGATATACTCTATTCCCTCCCAGATAACCTTTTCAGAGTAGTCGTACTCTTTATTGCCAACTCTACGCTTGCGAGTACAGTGCCTGCAGTACATCGCACAGCGATTTGAGATAAGGAATAGTACTCTATCAGGATACCTATGGGTTATACAGCTCTCCTTAGTAGGGGAATCTGTATCCTCGTGTAAAGGATCTTCAAGATCCCAGGATGAATCTTGAAGTTCGGCCAAACTGGGAACCGCTTGAATCCGGATTGGACACTGTGGATCTTCCGGATCGATGAGCGAAGCATAATAAGGAGATATTGCCATTGGAAAAACTTTAAGAGCTCTTTTTATGTTTGTTTTTTCAAGCTCCGAAAGTGGTATAAAATTTTCAAGTTCTTCGACAGTTTTTATTCGATGCATATACTGCCATTCCCAGTCTGAAAATTCTTCTCCAGACTTATCAAAAAAGCCTTTATTCTCAGAACTCACCTCAACCCCCCAATAAAAATTAAAAAAATTAAGAAATATATATTTTTGAATACGATGGATAGGAGCGTGTTTAGTAAATTAAACCCTTATTTCCCCGATTTAATTTAAGAAATTAATTTAAGAAATTAATTTAAGAAACTTATTTTAATCTTCTTATACAGATATTAAACGCATCTAATATATACTTTTTATTTAAAAAAAATTAATATTATT
>CAZFNE010000301.1:0-4430 GCA_964520335.1 uncultured Methanosarcinales archaeon
ATTAACTTCCAAAAGTTTGTACAACTTCTTTCAGCCTATCTTTTATAGGGCTCTGCTGTGGGCATCTTTCTTCACACTGCCCGCATTCAGTGCAGTTTGAAGCTTTGCCTTCCAGATTATTATACTGAAGCTTTTCCCCTTCTACGTTATCAAACATTTCTGCATTGTTAAAGAATTTAAAGCACTCAGGAATATTGACTCCAGACGGGCAGGGCATGCAGTACTGGCAGCCTGTACAGTTAACTCTCATTTTCGCCCTGTACATCTCATTTACCCTGGCAATTAGTTGGGTTTCTTCAGCTGTAAGGGACTCGGGCAACCCTTTTTCAGCAAGCTGGATATTATCTTCAACATGTGACGGGTCTGACATTCCGCTTAAAACAACGCTCACTTCGGGATAATTCCAGAGATATCGTAAACTCCACTCTACAGGGATCTTTTTAATTGCAGCGGAATCCCAGGCTGCCTGAATATCCGGGGGAACTTTCGAAACAAGATACCCTCCCCGCAAAGGTTCCATAATAACGACTCCAAGACCCTTTGAAGCGGCATACCTTAAGCCCTCTTTTCCAGCCTGGAAATTTTCATCCATGAAATTAAATTGAATCTGGCATAAATCCCAGGGATAAGAGTCAATTATTTCTTTAAATAGGCTGATATCATCATGGAAAGAAAAACCAGTATATTTAATTCTCCCGTCCTTAAGTGCAGAATCAAGAAAATCAAATACTCCATGCTTTGTTACATTCGCCCAGAAATCTTTGTTTAAAGAGTGTACCAGGTAAAAATCGATATAATCGGTTTTTAACCTTTCAAGCTGTTCATTTAGATATTTGTCCATATCTTCCCTGCTTGTAATAAGCCAGCTTGGGAGTTTAGTTGCAAGATAAACTTTTTCTCTATACCCCCCCTCAAGGGCCTTTCCAATGAGGATTTCACTCATACCTCCGTGGTACGGATAAGCTGTATCAATATAATTTACCCCTGAATCTACAGCGTAACGAAGCATATTTGCGGCTTTTTCATTATCTATATTTGAATCATCTCCCCCAAGAGTAGGAAGCCGCATAGTACCAAAACCGAGAATAGAAACTTTTTCCTTCGTCTGGCCAAGTTTTCTATATAAAATACTTTTACCCCCTTGATTTTAAAATTAAACTCCACAAAGACTTAATTCCTATTACCTTTCCTATAATAGTAAATAAATCCTTTGTAAATTATATAATATATATACATATATATCATATATATTTAAAATGTGCAATATTTAATAAAAATATTATTGTTAACAAAGAGGGAAATAAGGGGAAAGTAAGGAATAATATTGAAAAAAAATTAGATGCCAAATTTCCATATAAAAGAAAAATACATAAATAATTAAAGGAATTAATCAGAAAAAAGAAAATAAAAACCAGTGGGATAATGACAGATATTAAATAAAAAGAATCTTAACTTAAATGGGGATAAGGTTAGGGACAGAATAGATTCTTCGTTCTAAGTTCTACGAAATATAACGAAAACTGGATTCCTTTTCCTATTTGTATATATTCGGGACTAAAATGTGAAGTAAAATATAATTTACGAAAAATTTTTACTTTAAAACTAAAAGTCGGGAAAAATTAATCAATTCAAATTTGAAATAGACCTTCTTTTGAATGTAGGCGTGAGGATATATTGTTGAAACTTGAAACCTTAAAGAAACTTATTGCTGTCCTTTTATTGCTTTTAGCGGGAGTATTTTTAGCCCATACATACTGGACAGATATCGTATTCATTCTGGGAGAAAGTTTGAAAATGCTTTCTCAAACACGAATACGCTACGTTATCCTGGCATTCCTGGCTTATGTATTAAGTGTTTATCTCTTTGCAGTCAGATGGCAGAAGGTTCTTTTTTCAATAGGGTATCACCTTAAAGCAACAGGACTCTTTCCTATTCTTTTCGGAGCAATATTTGTCAATAATCTTACGCCAGCAAACAGGACAGGAGGAGAACCTCTAAGAATCCTCTGGGCTAAGAAAAGCTTTGGAATAACTTATACGGATGGGTTCATATCAATATTATTTGAAAGAGTAGTCGAAGCGGTTCCTATCTCTCTATTATTGATTTATGTTTTATACGAGTTCCCTTCTTTAGAAATGAATTTGTTAGCGTATAAAAATATCCTGAGCTTAAATTCGGCTTATATCTTAGTTCCCGGTCTTTTATTGATAGGTATAATAACATGGTTTTTCAGGGAAAGATTTACTCCTGTCTTCAAAAATATACAGCAAAGCTGGAAACAGCTTAATACATCATTTTTTCCCGCTTTAGGATTATCATGCGCAGTCTGGATTCTCGATATAGTAAGACTTAAGTACATAGCTTTGGCTTTAAACCTTGATTTGTCGTTGTATATTATCGCAGCAGTCTCAATCTTGTATCTTTTACTCGGGCTTTTGCCATTAACTCCGGGCGGGCTCGGGATTGTTGAAGGAGGTTTGATCTCTTTGCTTCTATATTTTGGCCTGCCTCTTGCGTCTGCAGGTAGTTTTGTCTTTCTTGAACGCTTCATCTCCTACGGGCTTAGCAGCTTGATAGGGTTTTTGTATTTATTTTATTATGGAGGGTTTATGATATGGAAAAGTACAAAATCGCAATGATTAGCGACTGGTATTTTCCAAAAGTAGGTGGAATTGAGTATTCCATGCATGCTCTCGCCAAAAGCATGGCTAAACAGGGCCATGAAGTAAATATTATAACAAGAAGTTATCCAGATATCCCTGAGTATACAGTCAGAGACGGGATTCCAGTAATTAGGATCAAAAGCAAGCCCGTACCCGGACAGAGTCGTTTTCTTATGCCAAATGCGTATAAAGAACTCTACGATCATTTGAAAAAAGAAAATTATGAGATCATAAACTGCCACGGGCTTGACTCTCCAATAAGCATGGCTGCCCTTATTGCATCTCAAAAGCTTGGAACACCTTCCGTAATCACCAACCATTCCCTAATAGGACATACAATCTATAGTTCTTTTTTGTATCTTGCAGGAAAAGCTCTCCTGAAAAACGTCGATGCTTTAATTGCTGTAAGTTCGGCAGTTGAAAAAGAATCCAGGCTAATGACAAAAAAACCTATTTACAGGATTTTTAATGGAGTAGACCCTGAAGACAAGGTTGTAAACGTCCGGTTTCCTTTCAACATTGAAGGCAAACTAATAATTGCAACTGTAGCCCGTATGACAAAAAAGAAAGGGGTTCAGAACATTGTGGAACTGGCCCCCTCTCTTCTGGAAAAACATGAAAATTTATTGTTCCTTATGATAGGGGACGGCCCCCTCAAAAAAGTTCTTGAGAAAACCGTACAGGAAAATGGGTTATCAAAGAACTTTTATTTTACAGGCGAAGTCTCAAGAGACGAAGTGCTTGGCTATCTGGAAAAAGCAGATATTTTTGCGCTTCCTTCGATTGATGAAGCTTTTGGGATTTCTATCCTTGAAGCTATCTCAAAAGAAGTCCCGGTTGTTGCAATGAATCATAGTGGGGTCTCGGACATTATAAAGAATGGAAAGAATGGATGCCTTGCAGATAACCTCGAAGAATTTTCCTCTTTTCTTGGAAATCTCATTGAAAACCCTTCTCTGCGAGATTCCCTTTCCCGAAAAGCTACCCAGGGGCTCTCAAAATATGACTGGGATATAATATGTGAGCAGACCAGCCAGGTATATAAAAGGGTCATTTATGAAAAACATCACAATTACAATTGACGTGGAAGAAGATTGCCCTCCAATGCTTACAAGTACCAGAGGAATGGAAAAAGGTTTACCTGACTTATTGGACCTTTTCAAAAAAGAAAAAATAAGCGCCACATTTTTTGTAACCGGAATGATGGCAGAACAATATCCAGATCTCATAAAGAGAATCCCGGAGGAAGGCCACGAACTAGGATGTCATGGGTACTCACATGCACGTTTTGACCATATGAACCAGCAAGAAGCTAGAACTGCTCTTGCAAAAGCTGGAGAAGTCCTGAGGCAATTTGAAAGAAGGCTTGTTTCTTTCAGGGCCCCTAATCTTCAATTTCCAGAACAATATGTGAAGCTTCTGGAAGAAGAAGGTTTTATCTGCGATTCCTCTCTGGCTGCATATAAGCCCCCATTTCCTAAAAGCAAAATAGAAGGAAAGATAACCCGGATTCCTGCAACAATCACTTCCTCTGTCCTGAGATTGCCACCAGGCCTTTTTCTGCCCATCCTCAGGCAGGTTGAAGCCCCTGTAGTCTTTGCCCATCCCTGGGAGTTCGTGGATATGTCAAATACGCCTATCCGCCTGGACTGTAAATTCAACACCGGAGAAAAAGCCCTGAATAACCTTAGAACTCTAATTAGAGCATGTAAAGCTGAAAATTGCTGCTTTTTGACCATGCAGGAAAGGGCATTTCTTGAAAAAAA
>CAZFNE010000302.1:0-4427 GCA_964520335.1 uncultured Methanosarcinales archaeon
GGGCATGGGCTTCGTCTCTTGCAGTTAGAATTTCTCCTGAGAGGTAAACAATATCCCCTACATTTAGTTTCTGAATTTCTTTCTTCATAAGCGGGGTTTTCAGATGATATTCCATTATTCTTCCCCCTCAAAAACAATTGAAGCATGCCTGTTTGCCCAGCACTGGATATTTACTGCAACCGGCAGGGAAGCTGTATGGCAGTGAGCGATTTTCACATTTACTGCAAGAGCCGTTGTACTGCCCCCAAGTCCCATACAGCCAATCCCTAGTGAGTTTACAGCCTCAAGGATTTCTTTCTCAAGGGTTTTTTCTGTATCCTTACCGAAAACTTTCCCTATAGTTTCTTCAGGGCAGGCTAAAGGTTCAAGCAAAGCTTCTTTTGCCAGCCTCGCTGCTGCATCAAATGAGCCTCCTATTCCTATCCCAAGTACAAGCGGAGGACAGGGCATCCCCCCAGCACTTAAAACAGTTTCGAGCACGAAATTTTTAATGTTTCCGATCTCTGTAGGATTAAGCATTCGTAATGCACTCATGTTTTCCGAGCCTGCCCCTTTTGGCGCAAAAGTGACTTTTAAATAGTTTCCAGGCACCATTTTCCAGTGGATATCCGGGATTCCAGGCCCTGTATTGTTCCCGCTGTTATCCCGGGTTAGAGGGTTTACTGCGTTTGGACGAAGCGGAATCTCTTTTGTTGCAAGAATAACAGCATCCCTTACTGCAGCTTCAAGGTCAAAGCTTGCATGAAACTCTGTCCCAAGTTCGATAAAAAAAATCATGATTCCAGTATCCTGGCACATGGGTATGCCTTGTTTTTCCGCAAGCTCAATATTCTTCAGGATCGCCTGAAGCTGGAATTTTGCAACCGGGCTTTCTTCTGAGGCTTCCGCTCTCCTGAGGGCATTTATTACATCTTCGGGGAGCTCGATTTCTGCTTTTCGCAAGAGATCTATAATAGATCGGACAAAATTTTCACGACTGAAGTTTAAAGCCAAAAAATCACCAAAAAAATCAGGTATAGAGAATAGATAAAAAATACAGAATGGATGAAAGTTTAGAACTTAAAGTTTTAAGTTTAGGGAAGTAGATTCTTGATTTTCAAAAAATTAGGTTCCCAGCTTTAAATATGTTTTGTTTCCGGGTTTCCTTATTCAGGCTAATCCGTTATACTTTTTATCAGGAATAAATTTACATCAACCAGGGAATTGGTGTACTTTCTAAACACTCTTTCTCTGACTTTTTTATATTATTATCACATTTATATAGTATTTTAAATAAGGATAAATTCAGGGGGAGTTTCAATCTTTTTTGAATTACAGCTTTCTTTACAGGTCTTCGGAAGAATAATTCGTAACAGGATAAAAGCCATTCCACTGTGTATAGACCAGGAAATCGAGCTTGAAGGCACAAAATACCTTGTTGACTATATAGAGGTTACTGACGGCACTACAATTAACAGACAGGAAATCCCGACGCAGAATGTTTGGATTTTTTTCTCAAAACAATTTTACTTCTTTTATGATGCCTTATTTGCAGGTTAAGCAAGGCATTACTGTAAAACTTGTAAAAAACTCTGACCTTGAACAGAATGGGACAGAAGAAAGCCAGCCAGCAAAAGAATTCACAATTTTTCCGGTTTTTAATGTTTCGCTACGGGTGCTTGCAGCCCAGGTAGGGCAGGGTGGGCCTTTACAGCTTGGATATGCATTTGATCATGTCGAGTATGGGATTTTAAGCGGTTTAATTCCACCTGCTTCTCAGGCCCAGATCAAAAAGGTTCTTTCTAGCTACCAGTTAGTTCCAACAACTGTTGACCTGTCTTCATTATCCAGACTTCTCAACAGGCTGGTTAATGCAATTAATGCAGGCATTACCTGTGATTCTAATGGGGATTTTGTTGCAATGAGGGTCGAAATTCGTGCTGACGGAGATTTTGGGCCTGAATTCTTTACCCAGAACCGGGGAAACCTGCTCAATGCAGGAGATTGGGCTCTGCTGGTTGATGCTCGAATCTTTACGGAAGAAGGAACCCAGAAAATAAAAACCGGCCTGGAAAATGTTTCAAAATTCAGGCTTAAGCGTGGCCCATCAGTTTCCTGGGATCCGAGCGGCCCTGCACTGAATATAAACCTCGGAGGAGAAGCTGTAGATGCCTGTCCCTTTTTTGTAGACGATATTGATATGGATGTAGATGCAGAGATCAGGACAGTACTGTCGGTTCCTCAGGTGAACATTCTAAAAACGCATTATAACTTTGAGGTCTCAGCCTCAAACGTGGCAGAAGAAATGGCCTGTGCAGTTACAGCTGCTCTTCTCTGGCCTTTTATTGGGCTGGTTATGTTTGACAGGGATCAGATTGATTTTCCCAAGTATTTTGCCGGCCTCTTTGCGACCCCATTATTAAGGTTTGTTGCTCTCATATTTGCCATAGAAACCCAGGGGCTCTCACAGGATATTTCCAGGAATCTTGGAAGCAATTGTAAGAAGCTCGATGATGAGAATTATGAATGCGAAGATGAGCTCGATCTCACTCTGGCTGGAATTGGGGGGCGCCTGGAACTTGGAAAAATCCAGGGACATCCTGAAGGGCCTGTTCTTGGCGGGAATGTTATAAACCTTCGAGATTACAATGTTGGAAAAATTACAGGTGTAAATCTGGCTCCTTTCAAATGGCAAATTGTCGGGACATGTAATTCAGGCTTCTCAATTGGGAATCAGGCTTCAATTTTTATAGGGGTAGAGCCGCCTGCAGCGCTTTGTTCAGCTCGGATCCTGGACGATCCTCTGGGAGAATTTGCATTAACTCTGGGAGATAACGAGCTTACAATAACTCCCAGGTTTAAACCTGAATATGTTGGAAATCCCTATCCCTGCAGGATCCGATTAATCACTACACGTGGAGTCAGGACTCTTTATATGGCTCCTCCTCAGGCACAGACAGCCCAGGAAACCGAGAATCTGGAAACCGCAAGATTAAGAGCTATTGCTTCTTGTTATAGCTGGGAGAAGCATTTTACGCCCAAGGAAAAAATTCAGTGGCTGATTGACCCACCCGCAGGCCTGAATAACTATCTTCAGCTCTGGCAAATTGATTTGAGCAAGCTTCGTCCTGAAGATCAAATTCGAGTAGAGGACCAGACCGGAAAAACAATAATGTCTGCCCGGCCCTCAGAAGCCGGAACAGCAAATCTTACCTTGCTTTTTGGAGCAAACGATGGCCATTCAGAATTAGCACTGGAACTGGATGGAGTTCTCGACCCAGACCAGGAATCAAGGAAAATAGGTGTAAAGCAAAAGCTATATGTCCATCAAGCTTCTGTCCCGGCACCAGCAGACCTGCAGTAACTGGCATTCGAAAAAGAAGGGGATAGAAATCTCCTTGTCTATTCCTCGCCTGAAGAAGCACACAAAATAGATGTCACCATTCCTTCAGGCCCGACACTGCAGGGAATTGTATCAGAAAAGAAAGGAATTAAAAGTAAAAGTTTAACCCTACTTTCCCAGGAGCGCAAGGAACTTACTCCTTTGTTAAAACAGAAAGTAGAAAGCCTTGGAATTTCAGATTCAAGACTGAAAAATCTCAGAGTGGTAGGAACTCCAAAACTTCGGGAATTAAGGGAAACTCTATACCTGGGCCTGGAAAAAGGTGGAGCTTTATATGACTTTTCCAATCCGGAAAATCCCAGGGAAATCCAGACGTATGAGAACAGGCCCTGGTTCGAAGGAATGGCCCTTTCGGGAAAAGTCCTTGCCCGGCATGCCCCTGAGAAACAGAGCATAGAAATATTTAAAGAAGTAGCTTCGCGCATTATTTGAGGGTAGTTTGCCTGATAAATGTTTAATTGAGGATAAAAAGAAAGGAATGGAAGAGGGAAAATACAAAAGGCAAAAAACAAAAAAATGAAGTTTTCTTTACCTGACTATAGTGCAAAAGATTATTTCAAATCTTCTAAAAGTTTTAAAACTTTTAGATTCTCTTAACCTCACTTTTCCCATTTTACTTTTTATTTTTCCAAATTTTTTAAATTTTTCAAGCACACAGAGCAAGAATCTCTTCACGTTTCACAAACAAAAAAGAAAATCATTTTATATCCAATTTTTCCTCAGAACGAGGAAAAATTAGTATTATAAGAGCTACCTTAATAGTTACAAAAATAATAAAAATTTACAGTTATAACTAAAATACTGAATCTGTTTATTGCCTGTGATATTTGAATCTATAAAAAAACCAGTTATTCTTAACCATTCTTATTTAAAAAAAGTATGTTATAAAAAGTATAGAAGAAATACTCCATAGCTATGATTTTCCCACATATCACAGCTCAGAGTATTTTTCGCAATGCATTTGCTGGGGTTCGGAGCAGACAAATCGTAGATTTGTTCTGTTCTCAAGTTTTTTCTGGAATTCGGAGCCCTGTTTACCTTCTAC
>CAZFNE010000303.1:0-4420 GCA_964520335.1 uncultured Methanosarcinales archaeon
AAACGTTATGTCAAACCATTATATGCCTAAAGTGTGAATTTTAATCATGATATTTTATGCATTGATTTTGTCCTAAAGAGAAAAAGTCTCTTCATTTTGTAGAGCTATGCTTTTCCCACTGTCTTTTTCAGTTATCACCTGTTGTGCTGATTTTTCTGATGCTCCCAGCACAATGGGTGAGGTAGCTATTATAGATAGAAAAATTATCGTCAATAACAGAATTTTACTTTTTATTCCTATTCCCCCTTATTTAGTGAAGATTTTTACATTAAAGCATACATTGAAACATACATTGAAACAAAAATCAAATTCAATAAAGATGTAATTAAACTTTAAACTTACATTTGGGGCAATTTAAGCTTGATTATTTCATTTAGCATGAAAATTTTACAATTTTCATTTGTTTGAGCCTGTTATTTGAAGAATTTCATGTTCGTTTTTTAATTAATAGCTCAAATTGCCTTATTTATAAATCTAAAAATTCGATATAAGTAACATATTTCATTAAATTTAGATGTTTCATTAAATTTGGGCGCCAATTATTGGTCTGAGATCAGATTCAATTTCTCATAAGGTCCTGTATTTAGGAGCTTTTAATCTTCTTTTTTCCAAAAATAGGTATAAATTTGCTTTTTAATACAGCAAAAAGATTTATGTGGCTTGAGGCATGAAATGAATAAGTATGGATTGATTTAAAGGTAAAAAAATAATAATTAGGGACTTGAGTTTAATTTTTGATTTAAATGATAATTCCTAAATGTATAAATGCTTTAAAGCTTACTTCAACGCTGATTTTAAACAAGGTATTAGAATTTAAACAAGTTATCAACATTCTGCGCATATCGCCTTTCACTATCAATAGCCTTTAATGGAGGCTTTAAAATGGATAAAGCTAGAAAAAAAGGAAAGCCAGATAAACGTGCTAATTTGGGTCGCCAAAGAGAAGAAGCTTTATTTCCAGTTGCACCTCCACTCTCAGATCTGCCGGAAAATTATGCTGAAGCTCTGAAAGAGATCAAAACACGCATCCAGCAAGAACGCCTGCGAGTTGTACTGGCTGCCAATTCGGCAATGGTTGTGCTTTACTGGGATATAGGGCAGGTAATATTGAATAAGCAGTCTCAAACTGGGTGGGGAGCAAGAATTATAGACCGCTTAGCGAAAGACCTGCAAGAGGTTTTTCCAGATGTGAAGGGTTTTTCTTCTCGCAATCTCAAATACATGCGAGCTTTTGCTGTAACCTGGCCGGAAAGAGAAATTGTGCAAGAGGTTCTTGCACAAATTACATGGTCACACAATATTGCTTTAATGGAGAAATTAGCTGGAAGCGAAGAACGGCTTTGGTATGCCAGGGAAACTGTAAAAAACGGCTGGTCTCGTAATATTCTGGCTCTTCAGATAGAATCAAATCTTCACGAGCGTCAGGGGAAAGCCATTACTAATTTTAAAGAGACTCTACCTCCGGCAGATTCCGATATGGCAACTCAAGTGTTTAAAGACCCTTATCTTTTTGATTTTTTAGGCACTGCTGATTTGCGCCGCGAACATGAACTAGAAAAGGCTCTAGTCGACCATATTCAGCATTTTTTACTGGAATTAGGGGCCGGTTTTGCCTTTGTGGGAAGGCAGATTCCTCTTGAGGTTGAAAAGCACGACTTTCTAATTGATTTGCTCTTTTACCACCTGAAGCTGCGCTGCTTTGTTGTAATAGAACTCAAAGCAGTCCCCTTTGATCCCTCGTTTATTGGCCAGCTCAATTTCTACCTCTCAGCAGTAGACGACCTTCTCCGTCACCCTGACGATAAACCTACTATCGGACTTCTCCTCTGCCGGACAAAGGATAAACTTGTAGTAGAATATGCATTACGTGACCTCAATAAACCCATCGGAGTCTCGGAATGGGAAACCCGAATAGTTAAGGAACTTCCAAAAGAGCTGAAAAGCAGCCTGCCAACTATTGAGGAACTGGAAAAAGAGCTGAATGAGTACGACAAGGATGGGAAAAACAATAATCCATAATATTAGACCTAATTAGGCCTACCAAGTACATAGAATTTCATCATTTCGGCACCCCAAGGTTTTGCACGAGCAAACCTTTTTCTGATGTGTCAATTTCTGAGTATTTCGCTTTGATAAAAAGTCTCACCGGCGTTAAGAGAATTACTAAGGTTCATAACCTCTTGATTATGAGCCGATAATCGAATTTTAATATCAATTATTGACTTTAGATTACAAAGTCATCTTAAATTCTCGTAATTTCTTTTTTCAGAATTTCGCTGGATATAACTAAATTTTTCTCTTTAAATACTATTTTGTATTATTTTAATATATGATAAAAATAGTAAGAGTTAAAAAGAATAATAAATAGATACTTGAAAATAAATTTTTAAGAATAAATATTAAGGCTAATTTGAATGATTAGTGAAAGGGTTTTAAGTCCGAATATAATTGAGGGGTACGTATAAGGCTGGAAAAGATGCGGTAGTGAATGGGTTCAGGAAAACTGAATAATAGCTGCTATTTTATCATCTTTCACATAGACTTCAGCCACTTAATATTGAGGAATAAAAAATGATAAACGGTGAACTAAAAAGCCAGATTGATAACATATGGAATGCTTTCTGGTCTGGAGGAATTTCAAACCCTCTAGAAGTTATTGAGCAAATTACTTACCTTCTTTTTCTAAAACGGTTGGACGACCTGCACACGCTGGAAGAAAACAAGTCAACCCGGCTGAATCGCCCTATGGAGCGCCGTATTTTTCCTGAAGGAAATGATCCAAAAGGTCGCCCTTATGAGGATCTTCGCTGGTCTCGTTTCAAAAATTTCTCCCCTGCTGAAATGTTCAAAGTTGTAGACGAACATGTTTTTCCTTTCCTTCGCACCCTTGGAGGCGACAACTCCACATATGCACACCATATGAAGGATGCCCGCTTTACAATACCCACGCCTGCCCTTCTTTCTAAAGTAGTAGATCTTTTAGACAAGGTGCCTATGGAGAACCGCGACACCAAAGGCGACCTCTATGAATACATGCTTGGCAAAATCGCATCAGCCGGGCAGAACGGCCAGTTCAGAACTCCGCGCCATATAATCCGCCTGATGGTGGAATTAACTGCTCCTCAGCCAATAGATGCAATATGCGACCCCGCATGTGGTACAGCCGGATTTCTGGTCTGTGCAGGCGAATATCTTCGCGAACGTCATCCAAATATCCTGCATGATGAAAAATTGAGACAGCATTTCCATCATGACATGTTTCATGGCTTCGATTTTGATAACGTTATGCTTCGCATTGGCAGCATGAATATGCTTCTGCACGGCGTGGAAAATCCTGATATCCGTTACCGTGATTCTCTTGCTCAGGATAATGCCAGCGACGAGGAAGCTTATACATTGGTATTGGCCAATCCTCCATTTGCAGGTTCTCTTGATTATGAAAATACTGCAAAAGATCTTCTTCAAATTGTCAAAACCAAGAAAACTGAGCTTCTTTTCGTGGCCTTGTTCCTACGCCTGTTAAAGCCGGGCGGTAGGGCTGCTGTTATTGTTCCTGACGGCGTGCTCTTTGGCTCAAGCAAAGCTCATAAGGAACTTCGCCGCATGCTTGTTGAAGATCAAAAACTTGATGGAATTGTTTCACTTCCAGGCGGCGTTTTCAAGCCATATGCGGGCGTTTCAACTGCTATTCTTCTTTTCACTAAAACAAATTCAGGAGGAACAGATAATGTCTGGTTCTATGATGCACAGACTGACGGCTGGAGCCTTGACGATAAACGCACTCCTCTGCTGAGTGAGGATAAACTAGGTCCTGTTCCTTCAACCAAGCTTGATGAAGAAGAAAATGCAAAAAACAACCTTCCTGACATCTTGACCCGCTGGCAGAAACGCAATAAGAATGAACTTAAACGTTCTCGAACCGAGCAAAGTTTTTGCGTACCAAAAGCTGCCATTGCAGCTCAAGGCTACGATCTTTCCCTCAACCGCTACAAAGAAGTTGTGCATGAAGAAGTAGAACATAGGCCCCCGAAAGAGATACTTGCAAGCCTCGCAAAGCTGGAAACCGAAATTAAGCAGGAGATGGCAGAACTGGAAGGGATGTTGAAGTGAACGACTGGAAGAAAGTTCCAATTGGCGATGTAGTTGAATTTCCAAAAACGTGGAATCCATCTCGTTCTACTTCAGATGAAATATTTAAGTACATAGATTTAAGTGCAATTGATCAAGAATCAAAATCGATTGTTGGAGCTCGTGGAATCTTGCGCAAAGAAGCACCTAGTCGTGCACGTCAGCTTGTTGTTAAGGGTGATATACTTGTATCCACTGTCCGCCCTAATCTAAACGGTGTTGCTCAAGTACCCGAGAATTTAGACGGTGCAACAGCTTCAACCGGATTTTGTATATTACGACCACATTCCTC
>CAZFNE010000304.1:0-4400 GCA_964520335.1 uncultured Methanosarcinales archaeon
AGCAGTCCTGTTGGAATTGCTGTAAGTCCTGATGGAACAAAAGTATATGTGGCAAATTACGACGATAACACCACTTCAGTAATTAACACATCTACCAATAGTGTTATAGCTACTGTGCCTGTAGGAACTGGTCCAAATAAAATTGTAATTGGAAACGTTAATCCTTTGCCAGTAAAACCGGAATCTGTTGTGAATTTTAGCAGCAATGTTACTGAAGGTTATGTCCCTCTTTCTGTCCAGTTTACTGATCTTTCTAAAAACGCAACTGCATGGTACTGGGACCTCGGAGACGGAACTTTCTCAACAGAACAATATCCAATACACGTTTATTCGACAGCAGGAACTTACAACATTAATCTAACAATAAATAATGAAAACGGAACTTTTTCAAAAACTGCACAAATAAATGTGCTTGAAGAAAGGCGCTCGAGCAGCGGCAGTAAACTTAAAAGTCTTAACTCCGGTCAAAACAGTAGTGATGTAAATAAATCAGCGAATAACATAACAGAATCTGCCAATGTAACAAGACCTGAAGATTCAATTGATGAAGTTGGACAGGCAAATGAAACCAGTACAGAAAATGAGGCATTGACACCTGAACAGACTTCAACACAAGGCACTTCAGAAAACATAAATGCAAAAGCGTCTGGCTTTGGAATTCTTTTCGGAATTTGCTGCCTGGCTGCCGTTTTCCTGCTGTATAGGCGAAAGTAAAAATAACGAAATAATAAAACTTCGGACAAAGTTAAATATCTACTCTGTAAAAAACTCTCCAGATCCATTTTGCCTACTTTAAAAGGCTGGGGCTAAAAAATTAGTAAGTAAAAATAGATAAAAAACTTTAGAATAAAAAATAAATCACTCAGTCAAATGAATGAAAACTCATAACCCAATAAATTTCTACAGAGTAGATAATAAGTATTTTTTAAATAGTTACGCATAATAAAATATATCCTTAAAGTTATAAAAGTCAATAAAAATATATTTTTAGAAGATATATTTTTATGTAATTTTACTTTTTTACTATTATGGTTTCACTTGTATGGCAAGCTATAGTTATTCTCTTTGTTGTTTTAATGATTATTCTAATACTTTTATATCTTGATGGGGCTATATTCAATAAGGGAAAGGTAAAAAGATAAGTATTTTTATTAATATAGGCAAATTTGTCTTATAAGAAACGTTGCCTGATCAAGCCTATAACGCGCTTTTAAAAGTTTGTTTGAATTTCTAAAATGCCCAAAATTATAGAAATTTTAAGAATAGAGAACAAAGTATTTAGAAAACTGGATAACTAAAAATAAAATAAGATGATTATATAATAGAGCAATTAATTAAAAATAATTATTTAAAAGGTACTAAAGGAGACGATATACTGACAGAAAATCCATTACAGGTTATTATGACTGAAGATCCTGAATTCTTTACTCTGCTCGAAAATACAGAAAAGCTTTCCTTTACAGAAGAAGGAATTCCCAAGAAATACAAACTTCTCATTGCAATGTCCCTTGATGCAGCTAATGGAGCAGTTGACGGGGTGAAATATCTTGCAATTCAGGCAATGGAAGCAGGGGCAACAAAACAAGAAATCATGCAGACAATAAGAATTACCCAATACATTTTCGGGGTTGGAAGCGCTTATACAGCTGCAAATGCGCTAAAAGATGTTTTATAACATTACAAAAAATTTAATTAAATAGGGCCCTTAAAATATTTTACTCAACATCCAAAACCTACATTATATTTAATCATCATATTTAATATTCTATTTAAAAAATTCCATTTAAAAATACCATATTAAATTATTTGATTGTTCAGGGTCCTTAATCCATATTAATCAGGTACTTAAAGCCTGGAATTCCAAAAATAAACACCTGGGGATTAATCTTATTAAATAAGGTTAGTTTTAATTTTTTAGTATTTACAATTTCCAATTTTTAAAAAGTATCTGATTTAGTATCTCTAATTTCGTAGTTTATCAAGCTTAAAACAAGTTACCTTTTTTGAAATCAGACATGTCCGTGTTCTTTACTAGAGAGATTAGTCTGAGAATAATTCCTTAATTTAAAATAGTTTTCTTATTATCTTAAATATAAAATTCAGGAGCGAAGAATATGTTATACAGGAAAATTCCAAAAAATGGAGACGAACTTTCAATACTGGGTTTTGGATGTATGCGGCTGCCTATTAAAGAAGATGGCAGTATAGATGAAGAAAGGGCTACTAAACAGATACGCTACTCAATCGATAAAGGAGTAAATTACGTTGATACGGCCTGGCCTTACCACGCCGGGCAGAGTGAACCCTTTTTAGGGCGTGCTCTTGCTGATGGATACCGCGAAAAAGTAAAAATCGCAACAAAACTTCCATCCTGGCTGATAGAGAAACGAGAAGACATGGATAAATTCCTTGACGTACAGTTAGAGAGACTTAAAACGGATTATATTGATTATTATTTAATCCACGGAGTCGCAGGTGAAGTATGGGACAAACTGGAAACCCTTGGAGTAAGAGATTTCCTTGACAGGGCCAGGAGAAGTGGAAAAATTCTTAATGCAGGCTTTTCTTTCCATGGGTCACCTGATGATTTCAAGCGAATCGTAGATTCATACCCCTGGACTTTTTGCCAGATCCAGTATAACTTCATGGATGAAAATACCCAGGCAGGTACGGAAGGGCTCATATATGCAGCTTCAAAAGGTCTGGGAATAATTGTTATGGAACCCCTACTTGGAGGGAATTTGACAAGTCCGGTGCCTCCTGAAATAGATGAAATCTGGAATGAAGCCGAGGAAAAGCGTACTCCTGCGGAATGGGCTCTTCGCTGGGTCTGGAACCATCCAGAGGTTACTGTTGTGCTTTCAGGCATGAATGAAGAAGCTCATATTGAAGAAAACCTGAAAATTGCAGATGAAGCTTATCCTAACTCCTTATCCGAAGCTGAATTCCAGCTTATTGATAAAGCGCAGAAGAAATACAGGGAGCTTATGAAAATTAGCTGTACAGGTTGTAAATACTGTATGCCCTGTCCTTCAGGAGTAAATATCCCTGAATGTTTTGACGTCTACAATACTCTGCATATGTTTGGGAGTGCGGATAGAGCCAAATTTACGTATGCAGTACGGATGAGCGGGGTATTTTCGAACGGAGAATATGGGTTTGCTTCCCAATGTACTGAATGTGGACAATGTATGGAGAAATGCCCGCAGGGTATGAAAATCCCTGAACTGCTTAAAGCTGTGACAGAAGAACTTGAAGGGCCTGACCTCGAACAAAGGTTAGCTATGGTTAAGCAGCTCTTTAAGAAGAGCTGATAGATGGGATTTTCAAATATGCTAAAAAATAGATCATCCATCATTTATTGATTGGTATTAATCCAAAATAATCAAAATACAGTTTGCAGCTATTCCTTTCTTGCATTTTTGGCACTGCTATGGCCAGGTTGCTGTGTGAGTAAATAAATGCAACAAAACCCATGTTTGCGACTATGCCATGAAACACCAATCAGGTATTGATGGACGATCAAAAAATAGAATTTTTTAAATAATTCAGTTGAATGAGATTTTTTGAAATTATTTATTGGCTGGAGTATAAAAGTTTAAAACAGCTAGAATTAAACCATAATGAGGTATAAATTCCAGGAAATTTTAGGTACCTAAAAATACGGATTTAATATTATTAGATAAAATTACAGACAATACGAACACCTATTTTTTAGAGTCAACTAGCCACACGCAATTTAATTTAAAACGGGTACTCCAACCCAACATATTAAATATATTTAGAAGACTTTAGAATTTTAATCCGATTTCTGACCTTTTTTCTGTATGCCTATTATTTTATCTTGCTCCAGAAAGATGCTCTTTAAATTCCCGGAAACATCTAGACCCTAAAATATCCGGATAATTTTTCAAACTTCTAGAATTCTAAAATATGTGAATTTTTGAATTTTTTCTAATTTTTTGAAATCTAGGTATTCTATCCACTCAAATCCCAAGAAAATATATAATCACTTAAATCGTATCATTTTATATATACTCAAAAATAAAATTGGAACGAATAGGGGGGAAACAGATACTATACAGAAGGATTCCTGGAAATAAAGATGAACTCTCAATATTGGGTTTCGGATGCATGAGGCTTGGTGTAAAAGACGGAAAGCTTGATCAGGAAAAAGCAAAAGAGCAAATCCTTTATTCAATTGATAATGGACTTAATTATATTGATACAGCCTGGACGTATCATTTTGGGGAAAATGAAGCCTTCATTGGACAGGTCCTCTCTAATGGCCACCGAAAAAACGTTAAACTCGCCACAAAACTTCCCTCATGGTCAATAGAAAGCCGGAAAGATATGGATAAAATCCTTAATACTCAGCTTGAGAGGCTCAGAACAGATCA
>CAZFNE010000305.1:0-4340 GCA_964520335.1 uncultured Methanosarcinales archaeon
GCAGTCTGGATTGCATAGCCTCCTTCAAGGACTGCGATATCAGGAGCAAGTTTCTGGTTTAGCTTAGCATAGCCCTGGGCTGAAAAGCGCATATTTGCAAGAGGGTCGGTGTAATGGTTATCCTGGCCTGCAGAGTTCAGGACTAGTTCGGGCTTGAAATCCTCAAGGATCGGCAAAACGAGTGCATCGAGCACATAAAGTATACCTTCATCCGGTATTCCAGGAGGCAGCGGGATATTTATAGTCCTGCCAAGAGCTTTTGGACCTCCCAGTTCGTTTATGAAGCCGGAACCCGGATAAAGTGTCCTTCCATCCTGGTGAAACGAAATAAAAAGTACATCAGGGTCATTATAAAAAATCTCCTGGGTTCCGTCGCCATGATGGACGTCAGTGTCTATAATTGCAAGTCTGCGAATCCCGTATTTTTTTCTCAGGTATTCAACCAGGACGGCTTCATTATTGATATTGCAAAAGCCGCGGTTTCCATGCGCTACTGTCATTGCGTGATGCCCGGGAGGGCGTACAAGGGCAAAGGCGTTTTTAACTTCTCCATTCATACAGGCATCTGCAAGCACAAGACAGCTTCCTGCAGCAATAAGGTGAGGAGTGGTGGCCTGGGCTTCTATATCAGGCACACAGAAATGAACCCTTGCAATGTCCTTATAGGTTGCAAGCCTGGGCTTAAACTCGGCTATCTGGGGTAAATCCATCAAGCCTTCTTCAAAAATCTGGTCTCTTGTATAAAGAAGCCGTTCTTCTCTTTCAGGATGAGTTGGAGAAATTGCCCAGTCAAAAGCCGGGAAGAAAATAAGTCCGGTTTTTTGAGCTTTTTGAGCTTTTTTAGCCTTTTGAGCCTCTTTATCATAGCTTTTTTCTGGTTTTTCTGGGGCTTTGGGCTGCTCTATAGCTGGTTCAAGCTTTCTAGTACCTGATTCATTTTTTTCTTTATCTGGCGCAATTTTTTCTATACCCTGTTCTGTTTCTCCTCTCAGTACATCTTTAATTTTTCCAAGCCCCAGTTTCATACTTTCTTCCCCCTTTTCCATTGCGGGATTAGACCTGCAGGAATCTGCATTTCCACGTCAAAGAGCCTCCCCACAGTATACCAGCCGTTAATTACATTGAAAACTTCACTGTTAACAATTTCAGCTTCTTTTGCATAATCGGAAATTCCAAATTTTTCTGCCCTTTCGTTAAGGAGCTTTGAAGCAAGAATCTCGGCTTTATCCAGTCCCATTTTATTGAAATTGCTTAGATCAGCCGCATTCAGATTGGCAATTTTTCCTTCCTCGGCAATTGAGTAGGTTTTCTGTTCGGTATCGATACGCAGGGAAAGGCCAAGCGTAGGACGGGCAACTGCTGCCCCTATAGCATTTCCGACTTCTGCATGTTCGGGAATAACAGGTTTTGCATTGAGTTTTTCAGCTATTCCTTTGATAAGGCCCTTTGCTCCTCCTCCAATTCCTACCACATTTTGAGGTCTTACTTTTTTCTCCTGCAAAACTTCCCAGATCCTGTAAGCAGGCTCCTGTTCCCATTCAAGAAACATATCATTTACAGCTTCAACGATCAATTGCGTAGTTTTATCCACGATCAGGGAAGCAGTTTCAAGTTCGGATTTTCCCAATCTGGTAGCAACATTTCCAACGGCTTCTCTTGCACGTTCGAGTATTCCTACTTCAACAAGCCCAAGAACCCTTAAAGCATCTGTTGGGGTAGTTCTCTCCCCGCCCATACAATAGGCTGGTCCTGCCCTTTCAGGGCCAATAGTTATTTCCATTATGCAGTTCGAGCCTTTTTCCCCTTTTTCTGCAACACTGACAACACTATCCCCCCCAACCGGAATGGAACGCACTGCAAAAGCTCTCACATGCGTCAGGAAGCCTCCAAGCTTTGCCCCTTTTGAGGCTAAAAGAGGCTTGCCTGAAAGAATCAAAGCAAGATCTGTAGTTGTGCCCCCAATGTCCACCACAACTGAAGTTTCCCCTTCAGCGGTAAGAGCAAGGGCTCCTATCGTACTGGCTGCAGGGCCTGAAAGAATAGTTTCTACAGGAAATGCTACTGATTTTTCAACCGAAAGCGTTCCCCCATCAGCTTTCAGGATATAAACGGGAGCTTTGATATTCCTTTCCAGGAGGGCATTTTTTATTTTGGAAACAAAGGCCTGATAAGGCTCCCTTGTTGCTGAGGTCAGCATCGAAGTTGCAACCCGTCTTGGGAAGTTTAATTTTCCTGAAGTTTTGTGTCCAAGCTCGATTTTACATTCCGGATAAATTTCCCGGAATTTCTCTTCTATCCTGAGTTCGTGAGCAGGGTTTCTTTGCCCGAATTTGCTTATAATAGCTGCCCTGGAATATCCAAGTCCCTTGATTTTATTTATGGTCTCCAGAATCTCATTTTCGTCCAGCGCCTGGATCTCCCTTCCCCTGTAATCCATAGCCCCTTTAAGATAAAAACTGTCAGGAAAAGTATAAGTTGCCGGATTAAGCCCTGGCCCTGGAATAAACAGCAAAGCCACTTTATCGGTTTTTCCTTCTGCAATAAGATTTGTAATTATAGTTGTACTGAAAACAACCCTTTCGAGTTCTTCAGGTGCAACTCCATCGGTGACCACATCAAGGGCTTCGAATAAAGAATTCAGAAGGTTTTCAGGCTCAGTTAAAACCTTGGTCGTACTGTACACTTCTCCGTTTCGGATAAGCACCGCATCCGTCGTGGTGCCCCCGACATCAATTCCTATTAACATTCACTATTCGCCTATCCTCACTTTTTATATCATGTTGGCTTTCCATTCTGGTTTTATATTCAAATCTGAATGTTCTTGAAAGGGTTTCTATATAGAAATAGGTATTTACTACGCTTAATTTACAGATTGAAAAAATTTAAAAATGTTTTTAATTATATTAAAAAGCAGCTTCAAATCAACCTTCACTGGAAAACTGAGGTTATTATAGAGAGTTGTAAGGGCCAGTTTATAATTATCTTATCTTAATATGTGAATCTTTAAATAATCCATAAGGCTATTAAACAACGCTTGAAATTAATATAAACTTGAATTTAATATTGGAATAATAGGACTTCATTTAAATTTATTTAGGCTTATTCGACTTATCTGAACTTATCTGAACTTATTTAGACTTTATTTTTGGAAGGGGCTTATATGCAGGACATTAATCAGCTTAAGAGAGAACTTGATAGTATGGATATTCTGGAACTTCTTGATTATGTGAGAGAGAATTACCCTGAAAACGAAGAACTTGCCCTTGGCTCTAAAAAGCTGATAATAAGACGAATTCTTAATCTCGAAAGAAATAGAATGAATACAGGAGCCGAGGTTGAAGAATAGGCAAATTTTTAATGTACCTTTAGTACTGACTAATTATCAGTTTTTTCCCAATCCTATATACCTGTATATGTTTTTTATTTTATTCTTTAATTTTACTATCTGTCCTTAATTATTATGAAATACTTGCTAATGTCTGGACAATTGGCATTATATCCTTTCAAGACAATCATTCTCTATGCAGATTAAGGGAATAGCTCGCGATACGCTCGACTTTATTCTTGAAGCAAGCAAGTCCATGGCCCCGGAAGAGTTTGCCGGGATTTTACAGGAAAAAGACGGGATTATTACCGAAGTCCTCATACTACCTGGCACAGAATCCAGTGATACGAGTGCAGTTATAAGGCTTTATATGATGCCAAATATTAAGGCTGCAGGTTCCGTCCACAGCCATCCAGGAAAGAATCGAAGCCCTTCTGAGGCTGATCTGCATTTATTTTCAAAAACCGGAAGTTGCCATATAATAGTAGGCCGACCTTATGACAGGCAAAGCTGGTCATGCTATGATAAGGCAGGAAATGTGAGAGAACTTGAGGTTTTAGATGTTGAGTTTGAAGAGGAGGAAATCTAATTTAATCTTTTATTTTGAGACGTTTTTTATGAAACATTTTTTATTTTAAATCTCTTCACCAGTTAATTTAACTTACATTAAGTTTGTAATAAACAATTTTTCTCTTTTATTGTGAGATCTTCCATTCTTTTGTAACTGCCGTTTTTTAAGGCCTGCAAATAAGTTTAATTTCCTTTCTGGTACCTTCTGTGGGTATTCCCCTAATATTCCCCTAATATTCTATCGAGATTCTACCAAAAATGTTTTATTTACATATACATATAGTTTAGAGGATACGTCTCGTAATAAATATCTAAAGAGAAATAATGAAAAGTGATTTTTCACTTTAAATCGCTTTAAAGGATGTATCCGGGCAAACAGTCTGAGAGACTCAGATGGCCTTCACATATCTGGAGGTAGTAATCCGAATGCCTACATGCCAAGATT
>CAZFNE010000306.1:0-4338 GCA_964520335.1 uncultured Methanosarcinales archaeon
CTATTCTCGCGGCGCTCAAAGGAGCGCCGCTAACTATAACCTGAATAGTTACAAAATATATTTATAAATTAAAGCTTTCTGGATCTATCTTTTAATTAAGAAAAACAATTTATACCCTGCTTAAAACATTCTGACCGGTTTTCCGAGTCCTTTACTTACCGCCTTTTCATAAACCAGGTGTGCAGTTGCAACGTCCTGGATTGCAAGGCCCGTAGAGTCGAAAATCGTAATTTCGTCGTCACTTGTCCTGCCTGGTTTTAAACCGACAATTACCTCACCAAGCTGGGCATGGATATCAGTTTCCGAAATGTAATGTTTGGACAGAGGAACATTTACCTCGCCTGAATGAAGGGCCTGTACCATATCATCCACAACTATTTTTGAGCGAATAAGAAGTTCAGGCTCAAGTTCTTCTTTCCCGACAGCATCGGCCCCTATTGCATTTATATGGGTTCCCTCTTTAATCCACTGCGCTTTTACAATAGGCTTGCGAGTCGGGGTAGTCGTCACCAGGATATCGCAGTCACAAACATCCTCGATTTTCTCTTCCGGGCGAATCTCACATGGGACAATTTCTTTCATATCCTGAATAAACTGCTCGCAACTTTCCTTTGTTCTGGAAGTAACTTTTACGAGTTCGGGCTCAAAAACATTACATAGAGCTTCGAGCTGGGTCTTTGCCTGGTTTCCAGCTCCAACTAACCCTATAATCTTAGAATCTTTTCTTGCAAGGTATTTTGCAGCAATCCCACCAGCAGCCCCAGTCCTGATATCGGTTAGCAGAGTCCCATCCATAATTGCTACAGGAGCGCCTGTTTCCGGCGAAATGAGAACTATTAAAGCCATTACTGTAGGAAGCCCAAGTGCCGGATTTCCAGGATGTACATTTACAATTTTTACGCCTGTAATATCCTCTTCTTCAAGGTATGCAGGCATTGTTCTTAGATCTCCATTGTAAGCATTGTAATACAGATAAGATTTTGGGGGCATCTGAACTTTTCTAAGCCCATGCTGCTTGAAAGCCCTTTCAACTACCTGCATATCAGATTGCATATCAATAACACTTTTTACTTCTTCCTGAGCCAGCCATAGTACTTCCATATTAACCCTCCAACCGGAGCCATGAACCCACGCTTGAAAATTTATGTTTTAAAACTAAGTATTAAGATACGAACCGGGGACAAAAATTATTAAGGCAAAAGGCTATTTGAGATTACCCTTGCCATTTTTATTTTCGTAAATCTGTATATATTACATATCTTAACTCATTTAAAGAACTTCCTTCCTAATAGGAGACAGCTATGCATGAGAAATGCATGAAAACCCTGGATGAAAATTCCATTGAGCAGTCAGGCTCATATTTTAAAGAAGAACTGCTAAAGCCAGCCCGGGATATTCGAAAAATTCTGGAATGGGGTTACCCTAAATTTTCAACAATCAGATTTGTAGCTGACCATTTCTAGCTCAATGCAGAAGAGCGGCATATCCTCACAAGGGTAATAATAGCCCCGGAAAAAATAGTTTCCAGAGCTAATAAAAGAATACCCTGTGACACAGTAAAAGGCAGGGATATTCTTCTAGACGGGTATAATGTGCTGCTTACCGTGGATAGTCTGCTGAAAAAAGAGCCTATGTGGTTTTGCGACGATGGTTACATCCGGGATACCCGTTATTATTTCAGGAAAACAAAACAGGCAGAGGGAATTGAAGAAGCCCTTGATCCTGTACTTTCATTTCTTTCCGAAAGCGATCCAAAATCCGTTATTTTTCTTTTTGATGCGCAGATAAGCAAAAGCGGAGAACTTGCCGGATTTGTACGCCATAAGTTAGGGGAATACAGGCTGTCAGGAGAAGCCAGGATCTCTAAAACCGCTGATTTTGAGTTAAAGGCCGAAGGAGGAAATCCTGAAAAAAACCTGGTTATGGCAACTTCTGACGGGATTATTATCGATTCTGCCTTACAGGTTCTGGATATTCCTGCCTGCGTGATGAAAAAAATGGGAATTGAGCCTTGGGGAATTTATTAAATTTTTAATAATAATTTATTTATATTTTTTGTTTTCTTTTGCTTTCATTTTATTAGATATTATGCTTGTAAAGCCTTTTTAGATATTTCTAAACGCCTGCAAATCCCTTCTTATCACTTTTAACTTTTTATATTGATAGGCTAATTAATATTTAGACGCCTCTTTTATGGATTTTGCCTGCCTGTAAACTTCCTTAGCCTCTGCATAGTGCCCTTTTTCTTTTAACAGGTCGCTGTATCCGCATAAAGTCCCAAAATGCTCCGGGTCAAGTTCAAGGGCTTTCTTGTACTGAACTTCAGCTTCGTGCCTGTGCCCAAACCTTGCAAGCAGCCTTGCGTATTCACAATGCGCTTCAACATCATCAGGTTTAAGTTTTAAGGCATACCTGAAGTGTACTCTCGCCCCATGCATAAACCCATGTTCTGCAAGTAAACGGGCATAAAATATGTGAGGTTCAGGGTTCTCAGGAGCAGCCTTAAGGGCGACAATATAATGCTTTTCAGCTTCAAGGGGTTCCCCTTTTACCTCAAGCAGGCAGGCATAAAGAATATTGGACTCTACGTGCTCAGGATTTACTTCAAGGGCTTTAAGGTAATGGTGGCTTGCTTCATCTCTTTGCCCGCGTTCAGAAAGCAAAGCCGCATACCTGCAGTGAGCGTCTGTATTCTGGGGATCCAGAGATAGAGCTTTTTGATAGGTGGTTTCAGCTTCCCTGACTTTTTTAAGCGTGTGCAATAAACACCCGTAATTGCTCAGCGCATCAGCGTGATTGGGGTTTATCTTGAGAGCCTTCTCGTATTGAATTCGTGCAGCATCAAGTTTTTCCATTTTAACAAGTACATTTCCGTACTCGGAAAGGGCTTCAAGGCTCTGAGGATTTTCTTTCAGCAATGCCTCAAATTCCTGGACGGCAAGTTCCTTAAATCCTAATAGAGACGCAGTTTTTCCGGCCTGCATAAGGGAGATTTGGCGTACCTCTCCGGAAAATAGTAAGCTGCAGGCCTTAGCAACAACATATTTTTCCCTGTACATTTTATCCCTGCCAAAAATTGTAGCCAAATCCAGGAACATGTCAGGAGAAAATGAATGCTCATTTGAGAAGGAAACGACAGATTCAATGACCTTATTGAGATCACAGTTTTTTGCTGCAACCTGTTCGATTATCTGAAAAACCAGCTTATTCACAGCATCAATTTCCATGTCACTTAACCTCCTAAAATTTGCCTATGAAGCGAATCTACTGGCCGGATATAAATAACTACTTGTATTAAATTAAACTCCATTATATAAAATAAAATTTAAAAAATAATGCAAGCAAACTGAAGAAAGACAAAACAAAAACAGAATAAGGCAAAATAAAAAAGGGAATTCCACTTTGAACTAAAAAGATGCTAAATATAAATAATTAATACAAATATTTATATAATAAAATGTAAGGGTTAAACCTTGTAAATTATTTTAAAGTTATTCTGAATCTCCAGTTTTTATCTTTATGCTCTGCCAACGTGTAGACTGTACCTCGTTTCTACATCATACATATCCTGAAGCTCTTCTTCATTCAGGAAACCTCGTTCTATTAATTTACTTAAAGTTCTCCGGTCAACCGACTCGACAAGGTCCCAGAGTTCCCTCTTCATAAGATAAGGCTTTAATTTATTAATGCGCCAGAGTTTCCATTCCACTTTTTGCCTTTTGAGCTCAACATTTCCTACCCTGAGCACATCAATATCCTTTTCTTTGAATGCTTTGAGGATTCGAGTTCGCAATTCTTCTCGCCTTTTCTCAAGAGTAAAGATTGCGGAAACTATATCTTCATATTCAAGTGCAACATCTGCAAGATCCATATCTTCAGGATCCTGTTCACTAATATCAAGTTCCAGACTTCCCACCCCTATGTGCTGAAAATTAATAATATTTTAAATTTTGAATTATGATACTAAATATCTTGGGATATATAAATTTTAGATTAATACTAAATGGAGTCAAATGTTAAATTTTAAGTTAAGGGAATAAGCCTTGTTCAGTTTTTAGCATTTTCCTCATAACTATTTATAAAAGAATAATTCGTACTTTTTATATTTACTCGCGCGTGTAAGCTTAGATATAGATTAGAGAAATATCTATCCATAAAGTATCTGTAAAGTGTCGACTATTTAAAGATTATAGAGTTCATTAATAAGAGTCAGTGGGGACGTTATGTTTTCGGAGATTGATTCTGAAAAAGCTACAAGGAAAAAGGAGCTGTACTCTCTTCTCCCGGATATCGACAGGATTTTTGATACAGAACCTGCAGTATTTCAGATTAATGTCG
>CAZFNE010000307.1:0-4330 GCA_964520335.1 uncultured Methanosarcinales archaeon
CGAAAAAGTAACAGGCCTTCAAAATCTAAAGAATATCCCCTTAATTCGGATATAACAATTCACTTGGATGAAAATGACGAGATCTATCACTATAAAACCGACGAACACGGCAACGTACGGACAAATAAAAGAGCATGGGCCGGACTTAATGCAACTGTTATACTTGGAAGCTTTAACAGTGAAGACGGCCAGATATTCGTCCCTAAAGGCTCTAGGGTATGGTCCTGTTTAATCTCAACTTCAGGCAGGCTTTCATCAATTGGGCTTCCTGAATCCGAAGTTACAGTTATTATTCACGAATGATTTTTATTTTTTTATTGTTAATTTGCATCAAAATTATTTTAACTTTTGATACATTTTTTTATTTGAAATGAGGCAAAAGGATCACAACTAAAAAGCAAAAAGAATTAGCAAGAGCCTAGCCGGTGCAACACGAAGAGATAATTTCAAGATCTGGAAGGAAAGCATTGGGCAAGCATTGAGCAAACATTGAGCAACCTGGGACCTCATTTTGAACAATGGTTCCTGCAGAGAGTTAAGAAATTTGAAGCAATGGGAGCAGAATTTGAATTCTTAGAACCTGGAGATTATAAAGATAATTTGGCCTTGCAGGCCTGCAATAGTTGGGGCGATTGATAATTTGAAGGGGGAATATATCCAAATTCTATCTTTAATTCTTTCTTTTCCGAAAGTGTCTTAAGTGGGGCTCCTTAACATGAATGAAGAGATGAGAAAACGATGGTAAAAGGAAAGAGAAATAAATGCAACTTGATAAGCAACGGAACAACTCTTACAGTTGAATGTAAAAACGGGGGGCGCTGTATTAAAAGCCTTAGAACTTTAGCTGATATGAATTGCATAGGCTGTGAAAAAAATATTAATCAAGAGGCTAGCAAATAAGTGAAATACGAAGGTAGGGATAAAAAACCAGATAGGGGTGTAGCAACCCTTAAACCCTTATGTCCTACATGCGGGGAATACTTGAACAAAACTTATACGAGGGAAAAATAGATCGGATGTAGAAGTTTGTTAAATCGGGCTGGGCTTTTCCGAGTATTAAATGCTATTTTATTACAAAAGATTGAAAGGTACAGGGTGAAAAGGAGGACGAGGCTTAAACTATGCTTTCTGAGCCTCAAAAAAGGCTATGTTAAATAGGTTAAATATTGCTCGGGAAACTGACTTCAAACCTTTTTTCCTATTCAATCACTGTGGGCCGAAGGCTAGCACTGCAATAGGTTCTTGCTATTAGGTTTGATTAATAATGTTGTAAAGCACGGGTAAATATTGAGATTAGACTTAAGATTTTATCCTTCTTTATATCCTTTTTTTCTTTTTAAAAATTAGAAATAAAAAGGCTTTCATAATTGTTTTCGAGAAGCAGTTTTTAAAGGGAAAAAAGTGCTTGAAATCCCGATGAATGTAAAATTCTAGAAGTTTTAACCCTGGGTGTGCGGAGGCACAGCAAGAAATCCCCTTCCTTGACAGGCATCAGCCTGACAGGGAGAGGTAGTTCACTCAGATCCTGTGCATGAAGCGAAAAGCATCTTCATGCTGCACTTTAACTTCTACCCCGAGGCTTTTTCCTGCAGCATCCATAGCTTCCTGAAAAGCTGCAAGATTAAAGTTTTCCTGTGGGGCTTCTGCAAGCATTATCATTGTAAAGATGCCCTGCATGATAGTCTGGCTGATGTCGACAATATTTACATTGAAACTGGCCATTACCGTGGTAATTCTTGCAACTATGCCTACCCGGTCACTGCCGATAACCGTAATAATGAAACGACTTGATGTCACTATATATCTCCTGTAAGGGACTGTTTTGAGATTTCTTAAAAATAAGCTCTAAAATGGAATCTACTTTTAAACTTGAATTTAGATGATATCCTGGAATTTGAACAAATTTTGTTCAGATTGAGCGCTGATAACTAATAAAGTAAACCGTTCTGAAACCCTTATTTAGATAGATTTAAAAATATTATTAATATGAAATATGCCAGGCAAATTACATTCAGGCAAACTACCTTTGAAATATATATACAAAAATAAGAATAATAACAGTCTTATCTTGATTCATGAAAAAATCGGTTTAAAGTAAGGAAAAAAAGGAGTGAAAACAAATGCCCGAATATGTTCACGGTTATTCTGAAAGGGAAGCTCTCAGGCTTTCAGAACAGGCAGAAACTCTTGAAAACCTTTTGCATCATGATACACTATATCCGGCAGGGGCAAAGATCCTGGAAGCAGGCTGCGGAATTGGGGCTCAAACAGTAATTCTTGCAAAGAAGAACCCTCATGCAGAAATCATCTCAGTTGACATCTCCCCTGAATCCCTTAAAAAAGCCAGAGAAAATCTAAAGGAAAAAGATATAAAAAATGTCAGATTCCTGCAGGCAGATATCTTTTCTCTCCCCTTTGAGAAAGAAAGCTTCGATCATATTTTTGTCTGTTTCGTGCTTGAACACTTACAAAACCCGGTAGAAGCTTTAAAAACCCTGAAAATTTTCCTGAGGCCCGGAGGTACAATAACAGTCATTGAAGGGGACCACGGTTCATGCTACTTCCATCCGGAAAAAGAAAACGCCCTTCAAGCCTGGAACTGCCTTATTCGCGTACAGGCGTATATGAAAGGGAATTCCCTTATCGGGCGCCAGTTATACCCCCTCTTGAAGGAGTCCGGTTTTAGAGATGCAGCGGTTGAGCCCAGAATGGTATATGCAGATTCCAGTAAACCGGAGCTTGTAGACGGATTTATCCTGAAAACAATTATCCCTATGGTAGAAGGTATAAAGAAACAGGCCATAGAGATGCATATGATTGAGGAGAAAACCTGGGAGAAAGGAATAGAAGAACTCCATGACACGGCAGGGCCAGGAGGAACTTTTTGCTATACATTCTTTAAGGGCAAAGGGAAAAAATGAGATGTATCAAAAAGAATAAAGTCGAGTAATATATCACAACTGGCCTTGATTTCTTAGAGAAATCCTATTCAGACAGAACTCGGGCTTCCAGTATAATTAAAAGCTGAAAAATTAAATTTAAAGATAAAACTAAAGAGTCCCAGACTTATCCTCAAAATTATCCTCAAAACAAAGCTCTATAATCTGTTCAACAATTGCATGAATATTTTCTTTCCTTTTGATTTTGATTGAACAATCAGCGTATTGCCGATACAATAAGCTCCTTTCTTCAAAAAGTTCTTTCAGGCTTCTGTCCTTAAGTCCAACTATACCTCTTTTTCTTGCATTGGGAATTCTTCTGGCAATACTCCTGAAAGGAGCATCCAGAAAAATTATTTTGGAAATATTGTTTAAATGCTCCATACTTTTTTGGGAATAAATAACACTTCCTCCGGGAGAAATAATGCATTTATCCAGGGCTTCGAGTCTAAGAATAGTTTCTTCTTCAAGCTTAATAAAAGCGGAATCTCCCTGCGTGTCTATAAGTTCCTGAAGGGGCAAACGTGTTTTTTCTATAATCAGCCGGTCAATATCAATAAAATTATAATCAAGTTGTTTGGCAAGGGCCTTCCCCACAGTACTTTTTCCCGCTCCTGCCATCCCAATTAGTGTTATATTCATAGAACTTTGCCCCAAACCGATACAGAACAGAAATAGAAGCCTAATCGGATATGAATTGCCCATTAAAATTTATAGCTCAACGTATAAAATTATGCTGTAAAAAACTTTTTGCCAATAATTTAGAACTCTTGAAAAGAATTCCTGAAAGAATGAGTATCAGAAAAGAATATCAACTTCTTGAACTTCCAAACTGAATTTCTATAAGTCTTGCTTATAAGGCTGGTTTTTGTTTTTTATTTTTCACTTAGGCTGTTTTCATTTGCCTGGAAATCATGAATAAGATCATCAATAAGATTAAACTCGTTAGAGGTTTTTCCAATTTTTTTGGACGGGGCTGAGAATACTTCAATGTATTCCAGGAGAACTTCTCTTGCTCCAGAAATATAGTATTTCAGCAAGGTCCTGGTAGTTAGTTTATCCATATGTTCCAGAGAAATTATTGCAACATACATGAGTAGCCTTAATAAAAATACCAGATTGAGAGCAAGGATTTTTACCCAGGGGCTGCCAGAACTGATAGCCATTCCGCAGATCCAATTACAAAATTTAATTGAATGTGCAAGGAGCCTTATAGTATATATGTGGATAAAGAAAATCAGAGCTAGAACAAGGGTTATACCCCCTGCTACAAACCAGATAGTATTCATTGTTAGCTCCATAACATCCATAATTTTCACATCAACTTATATTAATTTACTCTCTTTTGCCTATCTTTAACCGGGATTTGAATAGGTATTTGAATAAGTATT
>CAZFNE010000308.1:0-4325 GCA_964520335.1 uncultured Methanosarcinales archaeon
TGCCCTGGCAAATAGGGGTAATAGCAATTGTAGGTATACAGCTTACAAGTTATCTTGGAACTCAGGCTCAAGCCCTAAATCTTGGGAGATACTATGGAGGAATAATGGGCAGGGCCGATAGGCTTGTAGTCATAATCCTTGCAGCCTTTGGTAATTTTTTCTTTTCAAACCCAATTGCAGGTTTTTCAATTTTGGGCTGGGCTGGAATTATGATTTGCATCACCAGCCATGTAACAGCAATTCAGAGGATCTACTATATCTGGAAAAACCTTGAATAAATAGTATCTAGACCTTTTATTCGTAAACAGAGATTATCCTTCTGCGATTTTTTTCCGGATAAGTTAATGTAACTCTAAATATAATAGTTGACTATGCCATCTCAAGAAAAAAGATACGAATACCTTGAACATACTGCAGATGCGCAGTTCCTTGCCTATGGGAAAAATCTGGAAGAAGTATTTGAAAATGCGGCTCTTGCAATGTTTAATGTTATGATAGATACAACGAAAGTATCGGAAGAGATGGTAGAACAGGTTACATTAGATTCTCCAGACCTCGAATCCCTGCTTATAGACTGGCTTTCCGAGCTTCTTTACCTTTTTGAGGTTGAAGAAATTGTTTTCAAGAGTTTCCAGGTTGAAGAAATAAGACAAAGAGAAGATAGTTATTCTATAAAAGCCAGGGCATATGGGGAAAAATATTATCCTGAGAGCCACCCTTTTGAAACCGAGATAAAGGCAGTAACTTATAACCAGCTCAAACTTGAAAAAACTCCTGAAGGCTGGGAAGCTCAAGTTGTTGTTGATCTTTAATTTGACCCCTTATTGGATGGTTCAAAGTTATCCAGGAGTTCTTAGAATCTTTCAATTTGATATATAATTACATCACCTGATTAATCCGGATACATAAGTTGTCTGGATAGGTAATTTAACTTAATTTATTATTATTATTATTATTATTATTATTATTATTATTATACTTATTTTTGCATGCTCAAATTATTATTCTATCAGATATTATATCTACCAGTGTTATATTATTTAAGATTCTTACTGTTGTCCGGATTCTCTTCAGAATTTCTTAATAAATAATTTTTAGCCTATTAAGATATGTTTTAACTAAAATTTAATTTCCGACTCAAAACTAGTTTGATTCGATTATAGTTTATTCAATCCTAATCTCAACTAAACCTGATGCGATTTCATTAATTCGTTTATTAATTTTTCATTAATTCATCAAACTTATAGGGTTTAAAGATATACGAATAGTGTAGGGAGTTAAGCTATGGGTGAAGAAGTAGGTGTAGAAGATCAAGAATTAGCTGTGGAAAGCAAAAATATAGATATAAAAACTCTGGTAAGGAAGATTTCTGAAAATAACTGGGAAATTCCGGTAGGCCATATCCCGAATATGCGGGCTCCTGGGTGCCTTTTTGTGTCTGAAGATTTACTTAAAGATATTGAGCCAGGAACTATAGATCAGATTGCAAATGTTGCAACTCTTCCAGGCATCCAGAAATATTCGATGGCAATGCCTGATGCCCATTTAGGTTACGGGTTTGCTATAGGTGGGGTTGCTGCTTTTGACGAAGAAGAAGGGATAATCAGCCCTGGGGGAGTCGGTTTTGATATTAATTGCGGAGTCCGGCTCATTAGTACCAACCTGGAAAAAGAAGATGTAGTCCCTCGAATAAAACAGCTTACCGATGAACTCTTTAACAATGTACCTGCAGGGGTAGGCTCAAAAAGCAAATTTAAGGCTTCTGATAAAGAACTGGATGATGCTTTCCTGTACGGCGCAAAATGGGCAGTTGAGGCAGGCTATGGGGTCGAGGCTGATATAGAGCACTGCGAAGCAAATGGGTATATGGAAGGGGCCGATCCTTCCCAGGTAAGCACAAAGGCAAGAAATAGGGGAAAACCACAGCTTGGAACCCTTGGGAGCGGAAATCATTTCCTTGAAGTCCAGTATATAGATGAAATTTATGATCATGAAGCAGCTTCAGTTTTTGGGCTTGAAAAAGGCCAGGTCACTGTAATGGTTCATTGTGGGTCAAGAGGAGCAGGCCACCAGATCTGTACCGACCATTTGAAAGAACTTTCTCAGGCCACAAAAAAATACAAAATTGAAATTCCTGATAAACAGCTTGCCTGTGCTCCTGCCCGGTCAAGAGAAGCCCAGAATTATTTTAAGGCCATGCTTTGTGCTGCAAACTACGCATGGGCAAACCGCCAGATGATAACCCACTGGGTAAGAGAATCTTTCGAAAATGTATTTGGCAAAGACTCTGGCGAATTAGGCATGGATTTGCTTTACGATGTAGCTCATAATGTGGCAAAGCTTGAGGAACACAAAGTAGATGGGAAGAAGAAAAAGGTTTATGTCCATAGAAAAGGTGCAACAAGGGCTTTTCCTGCGGGGCATCCAGAACTTCCAGCCGTATATAAGGATGTAGGCCAACCAGTTTTGATTCCTGGAAGCATGGGCACTCCTTCGTTTATACTGTGCGGGGCAGAGGGGTCCATGGACCTGTCTTTTGGAAGTGCTTGTCATGGCGCAGGCCGGATTATGAGTAGAGCACATGCTAAAAAGGAATTCCAGGGCCAGAAAATAAAAGATAGCCTTGCAGCCCAGGGTATAACCGTGAGGGCAACTCACCCTTCAGTAATTGCAGAAGAAGCTCCAGGGGTTTATAAATCCAGCAGTGACGTGGTAAATGTTGTGCACGACCTCGGAATTGCTAGAAAAGTTGCAAGAGTTATTCCTCTTGGGGTTTCAAAAGGATAAATAAGGTAATTTGTCTAAATCTCTTTTATCCACCTTATTTCAACCTTATTTTTTAATTTCTCAGAGAACTCTTTAATGTTGTTTTTTGAAATTTGTTTTTATGAAATTGGGTTTTATAAAATTCTGAATGATTTAATTTCCTTCATAAAGAATCGGGGTTTCGTTTTTATGTCCCGGGAAAAATCTAAAAACTATAATACTTGAGTATGCTGAGGTTTTAAACGGGGTTCCATTTTCAATGAAAATATTTGAAAAGTAATTAACAAGGTTCTGAATAAACTTTTCATTTTTAAAATCGTGATATATTGTTACAGTTTCCTTTCCGGGTTTAAGGGAAATTTCTATGTTTTTAACAAGCTGGGTTGCCAGATACATTCTTTTAAAATTAGTTAGTAATTCAGGCAAATCCATGTCACTAACTGCTTGTTTGCATAAACGTTCCAGAATTTTTGTAGGGTTTGGCACCTGGCCGGTTGCGAAAACTTCGAACTGGCTTCTGTGCAAGGTTACAAGGTTGTATCTTTCCACATTATATGTATACATAAGTTGAGTCCAGAATTCAGGGTTATCATCAAGCTCTTTACACACAATATCAAGATATCCAAAGTGCTTGCGAATTCCAGGCATAATTTCTTTTGAAGATGTTGAGGGATTTCTTTTAAAAGATACCTGGGTAGAGTTTGCTCTCCTGAAAATATGCTCGACATCAAGTTGTTTCCATCTGGCAAGAAAATGCGCTATTAATTGTGCAAAAAAGTCTCTGCTGTAAATTGTAGAATTGGAAAGGAGAACTAGCGCAGATTCCGGGTTGTGAATATCTTCACATTTTATGGAAGTTCGGATTGTCCATTGATAGTTTCTGGAAATTCGGTTTAAGTAATCTTCTAACTGTCCCATATCCTGGATTTCAAAAGGATTTATCAATTCATTGACAAGTTCCTGGTCTGTAAGTCTTCCCCTGGTATACCTGAATAACCATTCAAGAATGGTTTTATTTATAATTACGTTCTCCCCACTTTGGATTGTATCATTTAATTCTTCTTTTGCAGGAGTTTCTTTTAAAAATACGATTGCATCATCAATACTTTTATGATACATAAGAGCCGTATCAGCAATTTCAATAGTATCCCTGACTGCTGCACTTAAATTCCCATCATTAGCATCGAGAAGGGGTTGTAATTTTTTAAGGTATTTATCATCAAGGGATATATTTTTTCTAATTAACATGTTCTCACCGACTTGATCCGGATTTCTGGTTTTTTATGTCACAACATCTGGCTCCGCCTAAAACCAGGGCTTTCAAAATTTCCGGCTCCGAGACTAGAAAATTCTATAATAAAGAAATATATTAAGCTCTGAATATTTTTACTTTGAAATCTATTTTATTATACTGGTAAGTGTCACCAAATATTAAACTTTTCTATTTAGTGTCATTTTTTTAATATTTTTTCTTAATATATCATTCAAGGAATTTTTTAATCCAGGATGCTTAGCCCCTGCACCATTTTAAATTTGCACTTTTTAAAATATAGAATTTT
>CAZFNE010000309.1:0-4325 GCA_964520335.1 uncultured Methanosarcinales archaeon
CTCAGTTCGATGTGGCACCTACAGGGTCCTATACAATAACTTATAAAGACACAACAAAAGAAGTAAGAGTAAATGAAGAAGCAGTGTTGAATGGGCAGGAAATAAAAGTGTAAAATCAAAAATAGATGTTACTATAAAAATCTTGAATAAGAGGGACGTTAATAAATAATTCGAAATAAGGTAAAATGTAGTTTAAGGTAAATTATAGTTTAAATATAGTTTAATTCTTGAGCATATTTTATCCTATTCTTATTTAATCTTATTATTTTTTTTTCTAACTTTCACTTCTAGAGTGAATGTATTTTTTTATCAATACGCACAATAAGCTCCTTGCTTATTACGCCAAAGTAAAAAATCAGTACTCGGGCTCCAGCCCTTCTATTTGTGAAAAAGTTTTATCGATTTTAGCTCCCTCTTCTACCCTTTGCCTTTTTGCTTTTTCCTGCTGGATTGCCTGAATAGCAACATCATATAGTTTCTGGATTTCATTTGCAGATTCCAGTGTAAGCACAGCAAGGACCTGAGGATATTCTCCACTTGAGATCACAATTCCTTTAAAGACCTGGCCTACTGCTTCTGAAAGCTTTTCTATCTCGCTTGATATCTCATCTATGCTCAGGTATTTCCTATCGCCTTTGATAATCACCATTGCCCTGCTTGCTTCTGCATAAACATCTGTGGAAAAAAGGAGGCCTGTAGGAGAAATGGCGTTCTGGATTGCAGTTTTTATAGGAGTTTCTTTTTCAGCCCTGAAAAAACCTATTGTTGCAAGCCCGGCTCCCCCGCTCATTACAGTTTTAAAGTCCCCGAGGTCTGTTACCATCATCATTTCGCTGTCAAGAGCATCAAGCAGGAATAGAAGGCGTTCTGCAATCATATCGTTAATCTTGTTATAGGCTTCATGGATATTTCCTCCAATGTTTTTCAGGTACTGGTTATCTGCAAGCATTATTCCATCCACTCCGCTCTCCCGGATCTCGCGAATGGAAAATGCGGTATTTTGCAGGTAGAGGGTTCCTTCTTCCCTGAATGGGAGGACAACAAGACAGTAAACGGGATAATTATAGCGTTTCTTCATTTCTTTTACAAGAAGAGGCGTAAAAGAAGAACCTGTGCCTCCTGAAGCTGAGGTTATCAGGAACGCAGCATCAAAATTGCCTCGTTCTTCAATCTGGCGCATTATAATATCTTTTTTTTCTTCAAACACCTCTTTTCCAATATTTCGGTTTGCTCCTACCCCATGCAGGTGAGCAATATGAATCCTGTCTTTTGCTTTCGTAAATTTCATTTCCTTGAGGTCATTAATAGCAGTGTTTAACGCAAGTGTTTCAACATGACTTTTAAATTTCTGTTTAGAATAAAATTTGGCAAGCCTTCCGGAACTTTTCCCTCCCAACGCATGCCTGTTAATAGAATCAAGAATCCTATTCCCACACTGCCCATTTCCTATTATCAGTATATTGAGCAAAAGACGCCCCCGTTAAATCTTGTTTTTATCCCTTTCAATTTTTCAGTCCTTTTTTAATTGCTTTAATAGCCCTTTTTAATCCTTTTTTAGTATTTGTACTCCTTGTGTCTTCTGTACAAATATACTCCAAGGATTGCAAGTACAGCAAGAGGGATTATAATATATAGAGGATTTTTCAGCAGGAAATCAAACCTGCCTTCTTTTACATTTAGAGTCGAGCCCACAGACTCATTTGTTTCTTTAATTTTCTCTGGATCTATTCCATTGCTGTATTCGTAAGAAAGCCTTGAGCTTATATTATATGTCCCAACCTCTGTTGCTTTCAAAGAATAAGTAAACTCCTTATCGTTATTCGGCTCTAGAGTCTCAAGGTAGATCCTCGGGGCCCCTCCCACATTTTCAATTCCTTCTCCTCCTAAATATTCAATCCCGTCAGGCAAAAGGAGGTCAAAGCGTACAGCGTCTGCGGGGGCATTTCCCGTGTTTTTCAGTATTATAGTTGAGCTTATTTCTGCGTTTCTTTCTACAGAAGAAGCTCCCATATTCATTGTAGCTTGAACATTAGCAGTTTGTTTGTTGCCTTCTGTTACATTGATCGAAGGACTATTTGAAGAAGTCTCATATGCCTGCCCAGCACTGTTTGTAAAGCTTGCATTAACTGCTTTAAGCTTAAATGTCCCTGAATCCGTAGCCTTCAACTTGTACATGTAAACAAGGGTTTCAGGATTATTCTCCCCGGGACTTATCTCAGGAATAGTATCTGAGACTTCAAATATAGTTTCTTCGAGGACAAAATGTTCCTGTTTGGGATCAGTAAATGTAACGTTCTTTGCAGTATCATTTCCGGTATTTTTTGCTTTAACTGTAACTGTTATTGTGTTCCCTACTTTAATTTCGGATTTATCTACGCTTTTTGTTATTACGAGTTCTGGATCTCCTGCATAAACTGCTCCAGCCCTCCCGTTTTCAAGGAGTTTGTTTACAAAAAGATCTTCTTCACTGTAATTTGAGAGTGTAATCTCAATGGTAGCTTTTGCACTTCCCCCACTGACTGATTTCACGTGAAGTTCAACTTTTCCTCCTTCTTCAAAATCAAATTCGGCAGTGTCATTTGTGTCTAAGAGCCCGTCTGCAACCTGCTGGTCTTTTTCGTAAACGTAATAAGAGACTGTTTTAGCTTCAGGGAAAATATCCGTAAATTCAATAATGTAATTATTTAGTTGGTAAGCCTGACCTTCCTCGATATCTCCGTCAAATACTGTAGTTTCCGCAGACGCTGTGCCAGAAATTATTAATAAAAGAAAAAATGCAAATAAAACAGTTGTATAAATTCCCTTTAATCTCACTTCCTCTACCCCAAGCCCCATTAGAAAAGTTTTCCAAGCAGGCTTTGAATATCCTGCCTGCGCTTATTTAAAAAGCTATCTTACAACTAAAAAATAATTTTATTTTATTCTTCATAATTTATTCTTAATTTTATGATATTTACATTAAAGCTTTCAGATTTGCATGTCTAAGTTAAATTTTACTCCAGATCCCCTTTGAAGTAATATTTTTAATAAAACTAGATATAAAGGTTGTGTTCTTTTTCAAACGATCAATATGCTTTTAAGTTTAAATTTTAAAAATCTAAACTTCAAATAATTGTCTGTGTCTGATTTTATATTCAAGAATTTAACTTGCTATCTCCAGGCTCATATCTATCCAGTTTGATTTATGGATAAGGGAGCCCATAGATATCACATCAACCCCTGTTTTTGCGTAAGCTTCAAGGTTTTCCTGGGATATTCCTCCTGACGCTTCGATAAGAACCGAACTCCGAAGTCCTTTTTCCTGAAGGATTTTGAGGGTGTGGATAATTTTTTCAGGCTGCATATTATCCAGCATAATAATGTCAACTCCGAGAGCAGCAGCAAGTACGGCATCTTCTGCAGATTCCACCTCAACTTCTATTTTGCGGGTAAAACCGGTTTTTTTCGCAGCCTCAATCGCTGCCTGAATTCCCAGCAATTTAATGTGGTTATCTTTAATCATAACCGAGTCTGAGAGGTTAAATCTATGAGGGTCGCCTCCGCCTGCAATCACGGCTAGTTTTTCAAATTTCCTTATGCCTGGGGTTGTTTTTCTCGTGCATGCTACTCTTGTGCTTGAAGAATGTTTTTTTACAGCATCCACGCACTGCCGGGTCAGGGTCGCAATCCCGCTAAGGTGCGCTAAGAAATTCAAAGCCAGCCTCTCTGCCCTTAAGATAGGTACAGCTCCTCCTTTTAGCCTGAAAACTGTCTCGCCTGCTTTGAGCAGATTCCCATTCTTAAATTCGGTTTCGGTCTGAATTCCAAAATAGCATAAAATTGATTTTGCCTCATCAATTCCAGCAACAACACAGGCCTCTTTTGTAAAGATAATGGCTTCTACAGCCCTGTCAGGTACAATAGTGCATGAAACATCATCATACCCAAGATCTTCTTCTACAAAGGCTTCAATTTCTTTAATATACATGCTTTTACCCTGAATGTTTAGCACTTGAATTTTTGATTAATAGAAATATGGATTTCTTAATATGAAGTTCTTAATATTTGTTTTCTATATGCGTTAATCTTTTTTTTACTATAATAGCATTGCTGGTTAACACAAGTTTAAAGAAAGAAAAAGAAATACCATATCTCCATTCTAAAGTAGATCGGATTAAAGCTAAATACTAGACACGAGATTAAAACAATTCAAAAAACCGACCCTACTGAAAATGATCAGAACTTAAAATTTTTTAATATTTTCTCAGGAGCCTGAAATGCTGAAAATAGGAATTATTGGCTGCGGATTTATTGGCGGACAGATTTGCAGGGCTGTAGATGATGGA
>CAZFNE010000310.1:0-4287 GCA_964520335.1 uncultured Methanosarcinales archaeon
GGGGACCTGGTTCATTTCCTGTTCAGGCACTTATAACACCGCTTCTAACCTTTTTCATTTATTAATAATCGATTCTACTATTACTAAAATCTGTTTGTTCAGATTCACCAGCTAAGTTTTACTTTTTTTAGAGAGTAACCAGCTTCGCATTTCGAGTCAAGGCTTTCAAGTACTTCTATGATTTTACATTTATCTCCTTTCAAAAGCCCTTCAGGGTGGCACACTTCATACACCTTGCACTCTTTTTTGCCGCATTTGGGAGGCTCATACATAAGCCTTGCCCCATCAACTGCCTTTCTTGACTCCATTGTTGTAAGGATGTGAGCCTTGCTTACGTCTACCGCGAGTACTCCGCTGTCGTGCAGGAAACACTCGTGCAAATCTTTGCTCCTTATCCTTTCTACCCTGTACCTGCGGCCTGGTTCAAGGTTAAGGCAGGTGTTTTTGAGTCGACATTTCTTGCATTCGGGCATCTCACCTTTGAATATGAATTCAAGCCCTTCCCTTGCAAGCCGTGATCCGATAAGTGTTATTTTGGTATCGTTCTCTGTCATAATAATACAACCATTTAATTCTTCGTCAGCCTGCTCCAGTTTGAGGAACGCTAGTAGCAGCCTTTATTATTTAAGGTTAAATAGGGATTATATCAATTAATTTTGAATATTGAGTGTTAAATTTGAGTCGAAAGTAGTATTTCTGTGTCTGCAGATTTTTTAATAACCTGTTTAATGGATCCATATAGTACTTTTAATGATATTTGAAGCTGATTTGTAACTATGAGTTCTCCCTTACATCATTTTAAGTTTCAGTGAGAAGCTTGCTTCAAACCTTTTAATTTGATTGTAAAATTTTATTGGACTTTTAATCGATTTACACTAATGATTTATAATCATGTTTATTACATTTGTTCCCGCTCGAGTTATACTTAAGCAGGAAATGGTTTTTTTATACGGGATTTGTGCTTCTTCCGGAATAAGAATAACTTCTCAACTTATGACTTTTGTGATTCGTGCAACTTTTTCTGCAGCCGAAAGAGTGAGCCCGTTTCCAAGAATCGTATATCTGTCGGGCCGGATACTGTGAGCATGTAACAGGGCTTCGATTATATATTTATCTTCAATTCCCATTTCTGCTGCAGTTGTCGGAGCTCCTATCTTTTTTAAAGCTTCCCTGATCTCCTGCCAGTTTCCACCATGCAAGTACATCATCATAATAGTCCCAACTCCACACTGTTCTCCATGCAGGGCAGACTCAGGGGCTATCTTGTCAAGTGCATGGCTGAACATATGTTCGGAGCCCGAAGCAGGTCTCGAAGACCCTGCAATACTCATTGCAACTCCATTAGAAACAAGGGCTTTTACAACCAGCCTCGCAGAACTTTCGTGCTCTGGCTTGATCGAATCTGCATAATCTATAATTACCCGTGCAGCCATGCGGGAAAGAGCTGCAGCGTATTCCCCAAAGTATTCATTTCTGAGCCTGCTTGCAAGTTCCCAATCCAGAACCGCAGTATAATTCGAAATTATATCCCCACAGCCTGCCGCAAGAAAACGGAAAGGTGCTGCCGAGATAATTTCAGTGTCAGCAATGACTGCAATAGGAGACTGGGCCTGTACAGATGTATTCTTTCCATTATCCAGAATTGAAGCCCGCGAGGATGCAATCCCGTCATGGGATGCAGCAGTTGGAATACTGATAAAAGGAAGTTCAAGCCGCGTTGATGCAAGTTTTGCCAGGTCTATAGACCTTCCGCTTCCAACTCCAAGGAGAAAATTAGTATCAGTTTCAAGGGCCTTTTCCATAACTTTCTGGACCTCTTCTATGGCAGCTTTGCATGTTAAAACGGTTTCTGTACTACTGCCTACATTCTCGAGAAGTTCACTAACCCTTTTACCTGCAACCTTCCATGTAGTGCTACCTGTTACAATCAGCGCATTTCCTCTAAGTTTCAGATCTTTACAGACACATCCAGTTTCCTCTATTGCTTTGTGTCCAACAAGCACATCTCTTGGGAGCTGCATCCATTTTGCGCTGTTTTTATTATAAGTCATTTTATACCTGCATCAGCATTTTATCTGGATAAGTTCACTTTTACAGGACTTTTTATGCCTGAGGTTTCTTAGAATGAAAATAACTAGCTTTCATATAGCTCTATACTTTCGAAATTTTTAGTCATTTTTTGCTTACTTGTAGATTAACATATATCAATCCTTATGGAAGATTCCTGGCTTTACAGTCAAATAGAATAAAATAACATTAGAAATATTATATACATTTCATATAATATTGTTGTTTTCTTTAAGATAATTTTCTGGAAAGAATTATTTGTGATTAAAGCGAAGATCGAAGCTTAAAGAATGAAGTTTATATTTAGAAAATTAAGTTTACATCAGCACATAAGTATTAATTGTATTAGGATATTGCCATTTTAAATGAGTGATAAAATGAGTTTTTCGTTAGATCAGGTTTTACAGTTTATTAATACCTATTATCTTGAGCCAATAAAAGGGGATGAGGGATATAATCCCATAAATACCTTTACGTGGGCTATTATACTTGGTATTTGTATTTTTGGAGTTTTCAAGCTTCTCGAAAAGCTGGAAGTAAAAATCACTCCCCGCTTTATTGCCTCAGTTGTACCTTTTGTGCTTGCAGGCTCTACATTGCGGGTATTTGAAGATTCCCCTGCAGGTATTGTCCATGCCCCCTGGAGTTACTTGCTCATAACTCCCAATATCTACTTTCTAGTCTTTGCAATAACTATAATCTGTCTCTGGATATCGATCCGCCTCCAGAGGGCAGGGCTGGTAAAAGATTATCATGTTTGCTTTGCAGGCTTGGGGCTTATATGGTTCCTTATAAATCTGACTGTCCTGCTGTATTTCCAGAGCATAGTCGCACCTCACGTTCCAATCTTCGTAATTGGAGCAGGCACAGGTTTGACTTATATTTTCTATCTCGTAGCTCGCCACTTTAAATCTTCAATTTTTACCGATCCCCTCAACCTTTCCATTCTTCTGGTTCATTTTATGGATGCATCCTCAACTTTCATTGGAGTCGACACAATGGGGTACTATGAAAAACACGTACTTCCGTCCTATCTTATTGAGCTTACAGGTACCGCATTGGTTATGTATCCATTAAAGCTTATTATCTTCTTAGGGGTAATTTACGTGCTTGACACGCAATTTGAGAATGATGAAAGGTCACAAAACCTGAAAATGCTGATAAAACTGGTTATAATAGTTCTAGGGCTTTCCCCTGCAACCCGGAATACAATCCGGATGATGCTGGGAATCTGAAAAGAAAAGGCTTACAGCCTTTACAGCCCCTGAACCCGGACTCAGGAAAACATCAGGATCTCTGGGGGATATATATGGAAAAAGGAACGGATAATGGAATACAGGAAAAAAACATAGATTCAAACGTAGCAATTTCCGATAGTACACCGGGAAACGAACAGTCTGGCTTGCAGGAGGCGAATAATACCAATTATTATATTGAAAAAAGAGGAAGGAATTCCTGGCCCCGAAAAGAAAAATCATCAATACTATCAGGGTTTACCAGTTATGTACGTTTTATCTGGCCGTATCTCCTTATTATAACCGTTTTTTTCTTTGGGGCTCTTGTTGCAGGATATATCTGGGCTGCAAACTTTCCCGGAATGGCTGCCGGTGTTATGGAAGGATTCAGCTCTCGTTTCCAGCCGCTCTTGCAAATGGACCCTCTTTCCATAATGGTCGCAATCTTTCTTAACAATGCTTTTGTAAGCCTGATTTCTCTTGTACTCGGATTAGCCTTAGGGATTCTTCCAATATTGTTTATAGTCTTTAATGGGTATCTAATAGGAGTTATCTCCTATCTGGTAGCACAGGAAAGAGGTTTTCTTTTTATATTCCTTGCTCTTCTCCCTCACGGGATTCTGGAGCTGCCTATGGTCTTCCTATCTGCAGCTATAGGGCTCCGACTCGGACATCAGGTAATCTCTGCCCTCTTAGGAAATGAAACTGAAATAAAAAGGGAATTTATAGAAGGGCTCAAGTTTTACATATTCTGGATCCTGCCTCTTCTTTTGCTCGCAGCAATAATTGAGACTTTTATTACCCCACTTATCCTGAGCTTCTTTAGATGAACCTAAAATACAAGAAAACTGAAAAAAACCGCAGCCTGTAAATATGTTACTGATAGCTCGAAAAATGTTTGAAAAACAAAAGCTTAAATCTTTTTAAGGATTTTTCAGGTTCTCAGGCTGAACCCTTTTATTATATATTACTCTTTTTACTAGGA
>CAZFNE010000311.1:0-4282 GCA_964520335.1 uncultured Methanosarcinales archaeon
CCATTATCAACAGTAATTTTAATACCATATCCATTTAAAATAAGGGCATTTCCCATATATAATAAAAAGAAGTATAGAAATAAAAAGGATTTCAGGAATAATAAAAGAAAAAAGAGATTTATTTATTAAGACTTTTCATTTATAAATCCCTTTATTGTATTTATGTTAACATATTTTTATCTCATCTTGCTGGTTATTTACATATTCTACCATTTTCTTTGTACTTTCCAGATTCCCATTAAGGGCTTCTCCTTTCCTGATTTTTGCTTTCATTTTCTGCAAATTCTTATCAGAAATTCCTAGTTCTTTTCCCTCTTTTTCCGACATTCGCAATGCTCTTTCTTTCTTACTGCCCGTAAACAAGACAGGTTTTCTTTTTACGTTTTTACCTTTCCTTTTCAAAGTTTTTAAGGATCTTGCTGTATATTCCGCTAATTCTTCTTCACTGGGATTACATTCTTTGAAAGTCTCTACTTGTTTTTTAATTTTGTTAATATCCCCTTTCCTTGTTTTCCCTTCTTTATCTGCTTTTTCACACTCCTTTTCTATCACATCAAATAAACTTTCTTTTTCTTCAAATACCTGTATATCTTCCTCTTCTTCTGCTTCTATTCCTGTTTCATCTATTGCAGGTATTTCTTTTCCTATGGCTTTAATGTCTGTTATAAAAATATCTCTACGTTTAAGCAACCCTTTTTTTCCTTCAAACTTTATTTCAGGGTGGTCGTAATACTCAAAGAAGGTTTTAGTCATTGGTTTAAAGTATTCTTTTCCTTCTTTTATCTCTCCGCTAACATAATCAATAAATGGAAACTTTACCATATCTTGAGGATTTTTTCTCATTGGTGCAATAGGTGAAACATCTTTATCTGTCCTGTTTCCCTGATTAAAAAAATTAAAGGGTTTTATCTGTCGTTCCCATTCTTTTCCTTCGTTATATTTTTCAAATCTGCTGAATGTAGAGGGTGTTCTGATTGCTACTTTTGCAATTTCGTATTTATGGGCGTATTTTAAGACGATATCTTCATACTCGAGCTTTCCCATGTGGTAAAGAATAAGGTCTCTCCAAAATAGTGGATGCCAATGCTTATCTTCTTCTGTAATTTCTTCTTTGAATATATTTGTTATATGCCCTAGGCCGTGCAGTTTTCCTTCCATTCTTGAGATGTCTGGGATACCATTTTCATTACATGCAAATACTACATACCTTTTAGATGAAATACCAAAGAAATACTGAATAGGAGTTCTCACTCCTGTTTTCTCTTCTTTTTCCCTTCCGTTGAATTTATCCTCAACTTTGAGAAGTTGAGAAACGTTTTCATAAGGATTTAGCGGATCAAAAAAGTTTGAGACTTTTTCCGCTATTTCAGGTGGGACAAATATGGAATCTGTATCCATGTAATAGTGAGAATAGCCCAATTCTTCAACTTTAGCTTCAGCTATTCCTAACATTAGTCTTGAAGCCGATGTTATTATACTACCTATTAATGGATTAAAATATGTTCCTTCCTTTTCTGACCTGCCAACAGAAGAAAATCTTTTATCCCCTCTGTACACTACTAAAGGTGTCTCAGTTTTTCTAGTTATTAACTCTATGAATATCCCATATCCAAGAGCGTTAGACATAATTTTTAACGCTAACTGCAAACCGTCTTTTTCTGAATATTCTGAGGAATTTTTGTTTAGCAGTTTCATTTCTTTTTTGATCTTCTGTCTTTCCTCAACAAGGAATTTAATAAGATTAGTTTTTCTGGGGTCTATCCGATAACCCAGAATTTTATGGGGTTTTAAGGTTTTTTGTGGTCTTCCTGGTTCGTATTTGTAAGCCTCTACAATTTCGAGAGTTTTTCCAGTACGGAGTTTGCTGTCAATAATATCCGGCAAAGCAAGCCATATTTCATGGTTAGAGGTCAAATATTGAAGACCTACTGTTTTTTCTCCGTTTTCGTTATAACCAGCTCTAATGGGTAAAATATCCTTATTTGGTTTTACCTTAACTATGCCTACCAAGTTTTTCCATGTTTCAGGCTTAACCATGTCTTCTAGGGTTATTGAATCCACAAGTTTTTTAATTTCTTCTGTTGCTTTTATTTCTTTATACCCTTCTGATATCATATAGTCCCATAATCCAAGTAAAACTATGATAGAAGGATACATTGATGTGAAATCTAATACTTCCACTGGCTTTATTTCATGCCTTAGTTTACACTCAACCCTGCCACCATAATAAGTTTCCATTATTCTACCTAAATTAATGGAAGGGTATTCTGGATTTAAATCTAAAAAAGGTTTTATCCCCAAATGTTTTAGAACGGCTTTTCCTATCGAGGCAGCACTATATATTTTTGTAATTTCTGTTTCGGTTAAACCGTATTTATTGAGTGTTTCTTCCAGTTTACAATATACATCATATGTTGCTTTTACATCCCATTGAAGATAATGTAGATATTCATCAGTTATTGTTCCATGTTCTTCTGTGTCTTCTTTTTGATGCTCTGTTTTTAAGATCTTACATGCCTGCTTTAATGAAAAACGTTGGGTGCCAGACCCGAAAAGAACACTAAATAAATGAGCAGAATCTAAAAAGTAACCTTTAGTTTTCAGTATTGGTGCTTTTTCTCCTTTCTCGGTTTCGGGGTTAACAAAGGAAATAGTTTCCGCTAAGCCCATTCTACTTATTTTAATGTCAAGAGCGTTGGGTATTTGAGGAAATGATAATAATATGTCTCCTTTTGTAGGGTCTCCTTTTACTGTATTTCCCGCTTTTCCGGCTATTCTGGAGATGTCAAAAGGAAGATTAAACCCATTGCATAGGGTCTCTTTTCCATATCCCTCATAAAAGAAAATGTTCTCTATAAACTGTTTTGTAGTGTATAAGGGGGTATTTTCCCTCTTTGCATATTCTTTAAGTATTTGAACCTCCATAAAAGACAGTGGAATCTGCATAAGGAAGTTTTGCGGATTCATGGGGAAACGAGTGTTTATATCCAGATGGTTCTCAGGCATAGGGGTATAAAAAAATCCGTTTTCCTTCAAAATCTTCTTTTCATGAATTTCAAAATAACCTACTTTTAGATTTTGGTAAGTATCGGTAGTTGTTTCTGTATCGATAGTTAAAGCTCGGGAATGACGGGTTTTAGTGTTCTTAAAGGGAATATATTGCCTACTTTTATTCTCCTCATTTTTCCTTTTAGTTTCTATATATCCCCTGCAAAAAGCAATTTTGTTTTCCATATTCATCCCTTTTGCTTAGCTATATCAGGATTTCCTGTTTTTTCCATGATTTTTCCAATTTCCTGTAACAAAACCCCTATGCTTACTAGTGTAAATTTTTCTAAATCTTCAGGGCTGGCATCTTTGGATCTTTTTTTAGGTAAAATTTTATTTTGTCCATGTGTGATTTTGTAATGACAATTTTTACAGAGCAACATTACTTCGGGTGAAAAATTCCTCCCAAAAATATGATGTCTTTCTATTACTCTGCTGTCGTCTTCTTGACAAAATTTGCATTTTTTATCTTGAGCCATATATACACCTATAGAGATGGTTTGGATTAGCGGCCTCAGTTTTTTCTATTTCATTTTTACTTGTTTCCAGCTCCCATTTGTGTCCTTTAGAGTCAACGATTGTTTTCCTTTTATAACGATTTTTAAACGTTTTTTCGTCTAAATCTCCATGCAAAACTTTTTTAACGTCATTATTATATTTTCCAACTAATGTCCTGTCTTTACTATTAGTTAATGTGATCATTTCCTCTTTGCCATTAGAATAAATGCTCATTCTAACCTCAATTTTATCTGTTTTTCTGGCTTTCCATCCTTTTCCTGTTTTATATAGCGTGTTTCCTAAGCTTATTCTTACACTTTTTTCTGAAGGGTTGTAACCGTATTCCTTTACTTTTTCAATGCTTTTTGAGAGAGTGAGGTTTTCGTTTCTCATCAACCTTAATACTTTAAGGCTCTCCGCTCTCTCTGCAAATTCCTCATCTGTTAAAGCTGAGACAGGTTTATGACTTAAATCAATGTCAGAGATTTTTAAGGAATTCAAAAATTTTAAATTCCTATCTGGATAGATTTTGTGTTTCCTGATTATTTCCTTAACATACTTGGAATCTCTGGGCTGAACTTTAAGCCATTCTCCAAAAGTTCGATGCTCATTATGAAATCTTGGTCTACTCACTTTTCAGCCTCCAAGAGCCTGATAAACGAGGTTCTCAGGACTTCAGCCTGAGAACAACCAAATTCTTTCGACTTCTTCTCGAGCTTCTCCTTAAGGTAAGGAG
>CAZFNE010000312.1:0-4253 GCA_964520335.1 uncultured Methanosarcinales archaeon
CGACATCCTTTACAGATGTTCGTGTATCCGGAGCGGTGGGGAGACTTTCCTCAGATCAGAAGACCCGTAAGCCGTCCAGCCTCTCTCACATATTTTTAATTGGGCGTATATATTTTTCATTTCTATATATATTTTTGGGGTCCCAGATATTTAACATTTAAAAGCTTCTTTTATTGTATGAGTTTAATGCTTTTATTTTTACCCACAGTTTGATTTATCTTTGAACCTTAGGGGGATTTATATATTATATAAATTTTGTGTGTTTTGAATGCGTCCAAATATTAATATATATGCATTATAATTCGTAAGTTATAGATGGACTCTTTCCATCTTATGATTTCCCTGAAAAAAGTTTATGCTTAATTCGAGATTTGACGATCGTATCATTTTTCTGTCTGTTGGCTTATTTTTTAAGAGGTAAAACATGAGTGATTATTTGTTTGATTTGCATATTGGATATGCCCGTTTTAATAACCCTATTGCACTGGCGCCGATGGCAGGTATTGTCAACAGCGCTTTTGCCAACCAGTATGCAGCCGATGCTGGATTGGTGGTTCTCGGGGCCTTTAGCCTTGACGAAGCTTCAAAAGCTGTTGCAGCAGAGCTTGTAGCCCGGGGCAGAAAAGAGTTCATTTCAGAAGAACCCCTAGAACTCATAAGAAATGAAATCCAGGCAATTAAATCGGGAAGTGCTGTTGCAGTAAACGTAAGAAGCGCCACCCTTGAGCCCCTTATAGAAGCTGCAAAAATCGTAAAAGAAGAAGGAGCAATTCTGGAGTTAAATGCCCATTGCAGGCAGCCAGAAATGCTTAAGGCAGGCATCGGGGAAGCCCTTCTCCAGGACCTTCCCAAACTTTCCGCATGGATTAAAGCAATAAAGGAAACAGGGGTTGTACTTTCAGTTAAAGTCCGCGCAAATGTGGTTAATGATATTGAGCTTGCCAGGGTTATTGACAAAGCTGGTGCAGACATAATACATGTTGACGCAATGCTTGAGGGCTTTGGGGTTGACTTTGACGCGATCCTTAATTACAGGGATGCTACAAGGCTTTTCCTTATAGGCAACAACTCTGTCCGGGATTTTGAGGCTGCAAAAGATATGTTTTCCCGCGGAGCCGATATGGTCTCGGTTGCAAGAGGCGTAATGGAGAATCCTGGCCTCATAAAGGAATTAGTTGATAGTGTCAGTGCATACCAGAAGCTTATTGGCTGGTATAATGCTCCCAAACATGTTTGCAGCGATGGGGACTTTAGAGCCCTGGCTTTCTGCTGCCTGCCTGTCAAACCCTGCCCTGTGCATGAAAAGTTCGATAAACTAGGATACACCGCAGAAGAGTTTGCTAAAGCAAAATTTGATTTTGCCAAAGGTACAATGCTTGAGTATGGAGGAGATACCTGTTTTGGAAGCCTTGTCTGGTGCTGTAAGATTTCCAAGCCCTGCTGGATCAGGGATGGAGTATTGAACACAATTGGCCTTTCCGATGCAGAGTATATGAAGCTTAAAAAAGAGCTGGCAGAATACTTAATGGATAATGCCAAAACCCCGGTAAATGAGTCCCAATAACCCTGATTTCTCTTACTGCCCCCTTGAAGGCAAGGGAATAGATTCCCAGGTCCCAGGCCATATTGCCCGCTGTGCTCAGCTTGCTATGCTGCTTGAGGTTTCTGCCTCTCCAAAACCAGGCAATGTAGACAGGGAGCATAATTACCCCGACACCTGTTTTGAGCATTTTATAGCTTCATCTGTGGGCGTCTATCCTGTGTTCGAAATGGCTGCAAAAAACAGGACTAGAATAGGAACGCTAGTAAAAAATGCAGTTTTTGAAAGCACAAGCTGGCAGCGGGGAGGAAACACTCACTTTGGAGCTTTTCTCCTGTTAATCCCGCTCTCTATGGCTGCAGGAACCATATTTGATTCGAGTAAAAAGCCCGATTATGGAATCTCCAGAGAGGAATTTGAAATCCTTACTTCCCGTGCTCACGCCTTTGTGAGGGGAACAGACTGCGAAGATGCTGTAGAGTTTTACAGGGCTTTTAGCTTCGCAGGAGTAAGGGTTAATGATGTGGAAGAATTCAGCCTTAAAAACTCAGAAAATACTGCTGAACTCAGGCAAAAGGGAATAACTCTTTATGAGCTCATGGAGATTGCTAAAAGTTATGACCTTATTGCAGATGAGTGGACTTCGGGTTTTGGGCGCTGCCTTGAGGCCTCAAAAATTATAACAGGATTCATGGAAACCGTAAATTCGGAAAGTAAAAATCCAGCCCGGAACTGCTCAGGCACAGGCATTTCCGAGGCTGTTGTATATACCTTCCTCAAATTACTTTCAAAAAACAGGGACACTTTCATTCAGACTAAATTTGATAAAGCTACTGCAGATTATGTCTCAAAAAGAGCAGAAGAAGTCCTTGCCATCTGGAAAGAGCCTACAGGTTCAGGTAAAGAAAAATCCTTTAATTTTTCCATAGACTTTGCTCTCAGGGATTTTGCTCTTTTACTCCCCGCAATCAGGGAATTTGATGCTGAGCTGCTTGAAAAGAAAATTAATCCGGGCTCGACTGCAGACATTATCATTGCCGGCCTTTTCCTTTCTCTTCTCGGAGGTTTGCGTTTTTGACCGAAATTTCTTTTAAATCTATGGAAGAAAAAAAAGTAAATGTTCTCTCTTCTTCGATTCTTCTTTCCTCGTATGGAATTCGTGAAGGGATTTCTGAAACAATAGTTAGCACAGGCCTGAAATCTCCCAATGCCGCTCCTATAGGAATAATTTTGAAGGGTGAAGGAAACCCATTTGTCAGGCTTTTTAAAGGCAGCCATACCTGGGAAAATGTCTTGAGCGAAAAATACCTTGCAACAAACGTCGTTTATGATGCATTGCTTTTTGTGCGTTCGACTTTTTTTGATCTTGACCCCTCGGAGTTTGAGTATATCCCGGCATCCGAACTAAATTTTCCTGTCCTTAAAGAAGCTGCAGCCTGGGTTATTTTTGAATGTGTAAACCTTAAAAATACAGATCAGGCCCTTGTAGCTGAACTTCTCCCGGTTAAAGCGGGCTTTAATGAAGAAAATAAAAAGGCTCTTCCTGTACCTAATAGAGGTTTTAACGCAGTACTTGAAGCCGCTGTACATGCGACTCGCTATCAGCTCACAGGAGAAAAAAAATACATTGAATTGATCCGCCATTATGAGACTCTAGTTTCCAGGTGCGGAGGAGATTCCGAAAAAAAAGCTATGAAATTGCTGTATGAGGCCTTAGAGCTTTGAATTATTCAGAATTTTTTCGAATTTTTAAGTAATTGCTTTATTTAAGAATCTTTTTAGAATTGTTTTTAGAAAATTATATCATCCTCTTCTGGTATGACTTCTTTTCATGAGCTTTCAAAGAATCGCATGGGGCATAACAGGTGCAGGTCATTTCCTGGACCGAAGCTATAAGGTTTTTAAAGAGATTAAGCAAAGAGCTCCTGAAATTTCTGTAAACACCTATATTTCAAGAGCTGCAGAAGAGGTCCTGCGCATGTATGGGCTTGAACAGAAGCTTGTTAAAATCTCGGGAGGGGACTATTTAGAAGAAATCTTCAGGGAAAGCGAGCAGGGCTCAAGTTCTCCAAAGGTTGGGCGTTTCCTGCTTTCCCGGTATGATGCCCTTTTTGTTACCCCTGCAACCTCAAATACAGTCTCGAAAGTCGCTTATGGAATCGCAGACTCCCTTGTAACGAATGCGGTAGCTCAGGCTGTAAAAGGAAGAGTTCCCGTTTATATTGTGCCTGTCGATATTGAAGGCTCTATTGTTTCAGAAATGCCCTATAATATTGACCGGAAACAGTGCCAGCACTGCGAATCCTGCCCTCCCAGGGAAAACTGCCCCCAGGAAGCAATAACTGAAAAAAATGGGACTACAAACCAGATTGACCTTTTAAAGTGTAAAGGCTGCGGGATTTGCAAGGAATTATGCCCTTATAATGCGATTAAAGGCGGTCCCGTTGAAGTCCTGGTTCGGGATGTAGATATACGGAATGTTGAAACAGTAAAAAGCTTGCAGGGGATTACTGTACTGGAAAGTCCTGAGAAAATTCTGGATTTTTTCAGTTAAAGAAATTCTCGTTCAATTTTAGAACTCTCCTTGCCTTAAACTCCTAAAATCTGTTTTTACCTTTTTATGTATAAGTTTTATGAGAAAAAAGGACATAAAAAAGGAAGGCATTGTTAACTAAACATATCTAACTCTTTATTTCTATATTTCATTAATAGA
>CAZFNE010000313.1:0-4228 GCA_964520335.1 uncultured Methanosarcinales archaeon
TTCGGGGAAGTTTCCATCCCCGCAGCAAGCTGCGGGGTATTCGAATGGAATAAATGAAAAAATGAATGAAAAGAATGAGTAAAAATATTTTTGGTTAGCCGCAAAGCCGCAGCTCTTCAGAATACACTTTTGGCCTGACGATGAGCGCTGTTTCTCAATAAAAATCACTTTTTAAAGAAACTCAAGACAGAGAGTCACATAATATTCTTTTGCTATATTTTTCAGCCAATCTGGCACTATATAATATCTGTCAATTATAAGCTCATTTAGATAATATAAAGACTCTTCAGTCTTGCAATCACAAAGCCTTCTCACTGCGGTTCTTCTTCCCCACGCAGACCTTTCTTCGTCAAGAGCTTCCAGGTAGAGCCTATATTCCCTACTATCATCCATTGTATTATAAACATGTATCAATCAATATAATGATTTGGATTGAACCTAAAGATAAAGAATAAACATACTGTTTTAAAATACGTATATATTCTCTTCAGAAGTATTATACCTCTGGGATTTATAAAGGAAAATTTAAACTTTTAAGAATATTATTTAAAATCTTGAACATAAAATGCGTAACTTTTGAAAGCAAAAATTACGTGGCAGTTAGAACAATAAAGATCAAGAAAATGGCATCAAAGAAATTTCTGAAGCTAAAAGATAAAAACCCTATATCAGAGTAAAATTAAACATAAAAAATAGTCTAAGTTTCATTATAAATAGCGGAAATTAAGAAAATGGAATTCTCATACAGTGATCAGTTGCTGAGAATTCCTGCACAAGTTCTGTTCGCTTTTGTTCGCTATGCTTAGTATGTAAACATTAACTAAAAAAGATATATAATTACCGGAATTGAATTTTTAATGCCAGGGAGATATAAATTCTCGTTGAAACGTTTAATGTGAACTATTATTTCAATGACGTTGATAATTTTCAGATTATAACAAATTATTTTGAGTATAAACAGATAAAACAAAAAAATAAACTGAAATATAAAAACTTTTCATAAATATTTTAGTTTTTATATTAAGATTTTCCCGGCTTAACCGAGAAAAAAACTACAAAACAATACGAAATTATTTTATTCTGGCTTTTTTAAGCTTTTAATTTATGACTTATTATTCAGATTATTTTTCAGTTTACTGTCCGATCTAATTAGTCTGTTTGGTCCCTTCGTTCAGTATTAAAGTTAAATGTTCAATTTGTACATTGAGTCTGTATGTCTTGCCAACACTGTTATTTCCCAGACTGCTATTTTAAACTGGCTGCTTACCTTAAACTAATTGCTTTTACAGGATCCAGTTTTGCTGCCTGCCGGGCAGGATAAATTCCAGCAATTAAATTAAGAAGGAAAACTGCAAGAATAATTATGAGGATATCCCCTACTCGAATTATAATAGGAATGGTATTGAGCCCCCCATATAATTCGGAAGAAGCTACAGGCAATTCATACTGGCCTATTGCCAGAGCTATTGCTATCCCGCTGAGTGTTCCAAGAAGGCCCCCAAAAAGCCCGAGTATCCCGCTTTGGAGAAGGAAAATTGTGCGAATTGCTGAGACAGTTGCTCCCATTGCCCTGAGCATTCCTATCTGACTGGTTGCACCTATAACCGACAAATTCAAGGTGCTGACAACTCCAAAAGATGCAATAACAACAATAAGGCCAAGCACCACATTATTAGAGGTTGTTTCGATAGCTATGGTCCGAAGAATTGCAGGATCTGTTTCTGTCCAGCCTTTAGCCTGATATCCCATATTCTCAATCCTGGCAGCAATCTCGCGGTCTTTATTGAAATCATTAAGCCTGACTGAGATACCATTAACAACATTGGGAGCATTATAAAATTCCTGAGCTGTATCCAGGGAAGTATAAGTAAGAGATTCGTCCAGGGGAGAGCCGGTATGGAAAATCCCAACTACCCTTAGAGAAAGTGTATTGGCATTCGGAAAAGAAACCTCAATAGAATCCCCCAGATTAACTTCGAGATTATCTGCCAGTTTTGAACCTATTACTACGGTATTTCTTGAAAATTCCAGTTCTCTGAAATCTCCTTCTACCATATCAGCCTGAATAGAGCTAATCTTATTTTCTTCAGGAGGAATAACTCCTCTCAATTCAACATTGCGCGAATTTGTTTTAAATTTAAAAGAAGCCTTACCTGTAAGGAATGGGGATGCTGCATTTACTCCATCTATCTGGAGAATATCCTTGACAAGGGTTTTATAAAGATAGATATAATCCTCACCTTCTTTAGGGCTTACCGAAACGTGGGGGAGTTTATTTACTGTTGTATCGTATAGCTCTCCTGTAAAACCAACCATGAGAGCCTGAGAAACCGTAAGGATCATTACTGCGAGAGCTATGGCTCCAACTGAAAGGAGAGTCTGAAATTTTCTTGCCCGAATCTGCCTGAGTGCAATGAAAAGTTCATAACGCATTAAAAGCCCACGTATGTTTGAAATTATTAAAGTGCCGGCTGAATTTACGGCTTCCTTCTGGATAATTATTTTTCGTCTTTGGTGGTTTTCATTGATTATTTCAAATTTCTAATCAGTTATTTAAGATTCCTTTTCTTCTTTTTTCTACCTTTTCCAACAGCCTTTGACACCAGAATAACCCCAAGAAGGCCAGTAAGCCCCAGAACTGAGGAAAATCCCGGAATATTATTTTCATTTGTCTTATCTTCCGTTGAGTTGCTTGAATTGTTCCCCAGGGTTGTGTTTGCTTCTGGAGAGAGGGAAGATTCGATTATAGTTTCCCTGCGTTCGATAAGTTCCCCATTATTTCCCAGGAGGTTTATTTCAAGAAGATAGACTCCTTCTGTAAGCCTCTCTTTCCAAGCAACCTCAACAGTTTCGTCATCATCATTCAATAACACAGGTACCTTTACTTGCGGGGATTCAACTAAAGGCCCTTTTTTTCCAGAGGGATCTTGAGGCCCATATACCGAAAATTCCAGTTTTCCCTCAAAAGGAACCTGAGAAAGCCCAAGTACAGTTGCGCTTGCTCCGGTTTCATCCTGGTAGATATCAGTAATTTTCGCATTATCCGCGGCAGTAAAATTTTCCGCAGCAGCTATAAATTCTTTATCAGGAGAATATACCTGGATTTTAACCCTGCCTGTGTATTGTTTGTTGTTTTCAAGCACAGTGCCCCAGTTTACTGAAAAGACCTCTGGCACGCTTGTAAGGGAAAGACTCTCGGATTTTGTAAGATAGACAACATCTGAGCCGTCAACTAGCATATATTCTATATTGAAAAGGGATGGTTCTTTAGGAGAAAGAGCAACAGAAATTCCTTGCGAATTTGGAACAAGGTCATTTACCTGGAGCCGGGTAGAAGAGTTGCTGCCGTAAACGAAAGGATATTTTGCTTCTGACAGAAGAGTATCTCCTTTCAGTAATTTTACCCTGAGCATGTAAGCTCCTCTTTCAGGGGAGCTGAGGTTCCAGAATCCGACTTTCATCAAATTCTTATTAGCGGGTAGATCTTCAATTGAAAAAACCTGGCGAGATATCTGTTTTTCGCTTGTTCCCACGGGCCTGAGCAGAGTCACTTCAAGAACTAAATTAGTCTCAGGCTGATTCGAATTTAGAGTCACATCAAAGGATTCTAAATCGCCATATAAATTAGTAATACGGGCTGTGCCAGTTCCCTCTGAAGAAGGATTTTGTGCAGCAGAAACCTGAGTTATGATTACAAGAAAAAAAATAACTAAAATGGGCCAGGCTTTCATCGTCTTTTTTCCCGAATTTGATACAAAAAGATCGCTTTGATATTATTTAAAAGAAATGTAGCGAGAATTGATGTTATAAAAGACATAGAGGTAATTTTATCCTAAAAATTAGCTCCCTGAAAAGTTAAGGAAAATTCTAAAAGAGATTGGATGAGTTGATTCATATTCAACAAGCTTGTTAAAGAAATCATATAATTAAAAAGTTCAGAGTAAAAAAAATTCAAACATTATGTTAGATTAAATAAACAAAACCTGCTAATGATCCGAAACTATTTATCCTTTGATTGAAGTATAAAGAGAATAAATCTTTGAAATAATCAAGTTTACTTGATTTAGGTTTATAAGAAAAATTTCATAGGATTCATATTTAGGAATATTTGATAATATTTGCCCTATTAGCTCCCCAGTTTATTGATATACACTACAATCCTGTTCAAATATTATAACTAAAATAGTAACTAAAATAATAAGAAAAATTATAAAAGCCAACTAAAAAA
>CAZFNE010000314.1:0-4186 GCA_964520335.1 uncultured Methanosarcinales archaeon
TTCTCTCCCTGTTCTACTGGGGTTATGTACTTGGGACTTCTGGGGCCTTAATTGCCGTACCTCTCACAATGGCTGTTAAATTAATCTTTGAAAGTTCGCGCAAAACCCGCTGGATGGCCAAATTAATGGAACCAAGCAATAGTAAAAATGAAACTGAGGGGAGTTTATAAATTCACCTTATGCCAGAAGTTTCAAAAGTGTTCTTGGAAAGGAAGCGAGTATAAATGAAATGATTCATAAATATGTGTTTTAAATTAATATAATATCTCCAGGTGAAAATTAATCTAAAGTATTCTCAAACTACAACGTTAAGTATGGGTTAAATAGGGAGAGATGCGAGGGATAAGTTCAGCTAGAGATTTTTCCTCAAGAACGGGAAAGAAAAAGTTTTAAAAATCCCTGTTAATTTCAAAGAATTTTGATCAGGGCTTTGCGGGAGGGGAATCTAAATGGTTGAGGTCGAAAACGTACTGGTCTTTGGGGGAAATCTCTTAAATCTGGCCTTGATTATAGTATTGACAGCAGCAGCCATCTTGATAACCCGATTAATTCTAAAACGTTTTCTCTGGCCTGCAGTTAAAAAAACAGGAACAAAAGCTGATGACAGGGTTCTTCGCCTTCTCGAAAATTTTCTGCTTTTTTATATTATTATCTTTGGGATACAGCAGGTAATAAATCTGCTGAGGAAATATTTTGGCTTTCAGACAGGGTTATCTAATGAATTCTTCTTTCTCCTTTACTGGGGAGTAGCAGTTCACATAATTTATCGCATTATAACTCTTACTTCAAAATGGTACCTTTCAAGAGTTCCTCTGAAAGATCGGGAAGAGATTGACCAGTGGGTAGTTCACTCGGTAAAATATATCTTTTTACTGGTTTTCAGTTTTCTGGCTGTAATCATACTCCTTGAACATTTTGGGATTACAGGGCCTGCACTTACGGCATCTCTCACTGCTCTTGGAATTGGAGGTATTATATTTGGGCTTGCAGCCCAAAATACCCTTTCCGATATGATTACCGGGGTCGTGCTCCTCATTGACCGCCCTTTCAGGATAGGAGATCGTATCCAGATAGAAAAACTGGACACCTGGGGAGATGTAATAGAGATTGGATGGAGGTCAACCCGGATTCTTACTCGGGATAATAGGCTTGTAATAATTCCAAACTCCATTATTGGGAAAGATATGGTCACAAATTATTCTATCCCTGAAAAGATCTTTCGCATTGAAACAGACCTGGTTATTCCATCCGGACCTGACCTCGAAATTATTCGAAAGCTAATCCTGGAAGCTCTGGAACCTGAACCCTGGGTAATTCGAAATGAGCCTGTTCAGGTACTTTTTCTTGGTTTTAAGGATCTGGGAATAAAATTACGAGTCCGCTGTTGGATCGAAAGTTATATGGAGACCCGAATTTTGGAAGATAGGTTAAATACTGTAGTTTATAATGCACTTATAAACACGATGTTAAAATGCCATCTTCTATTACTACTGTTGAATTTAAGGACAACAAGGAATTTTAAAAATTTCCCTGTTTGGAAATATAAAAGTGTAATATTTTAGGGTTACCATATTCAAACCTGAATATAGACCCTGGATAGAAACTTTCAATTTTAATTTTGTGTATTCGAATTAGATTCTAAACAGTTTTACTTTTTTAAGTTCCTCTCACATAAAAACCCTGACTCAGCGAAGTTATAGCGTATGTATAAACTAATATACATAAAATTCTATATATAGAATTACGAATTTCAGGCTACGAATTCTAGGGGTAAAATCGTAGTTAGGCAATGCGGAGAGGGTCAATAAATATAATAATTACTGAACAAAAGTTTTGGAATGTAATTTGTTAAAATTTCATCCCAGAAACTTGGTGGTTCTTATTGGCAGTTGCAATTACAGGAAGAAAAAGAGTTCAAATACCTACCTTTTTCTTTCAAGGACTACATAGTCTTGCATATCGGGATTCTAAAGCAGTGCATTGACGAGGGAAATTACAGAGCCTGAATTTTTCGGCAATAAAACTGTCCCCAAGAATCTGTTGCAAAAAGTCGAATTCTCATTATTGCACTCCTTTTATTAGCGTAAACCAGAATAAACCAAAAAACCGAGACTTTCTGGGGCATAAGTAATCCACATTATTGCCAATGAGGCTTTCTGGAGCTCTTTCCGTGATCATTTCAGCATTCCAATTAAAGCTCACAAATTAGAGGAAAAAATGAAATTCAATCTTAATTGGAAGTTGATCACGAAAAATGGGTTGTTATATTGAAATGCAAAGCATAAAAGGAGTAAAATAATGGCAACTTTAACAGTTTTAAAGTTTGAAACTATTGATGGGGCTGAAAGGGCGCTTCATGTGCTTCAAGATCTGAGCAAGCAGAGTCTGATCACTCTTCAGGATGCAGCCATAGTTACTTGGCCTGCAGGTAAAAGTAAGCCAAAAACCAAACAAATGTCCAGTATGACTGGCGTAGGAGCACTGGGCGGTGCTTTTTGGGGTTTCCTATTTGGTCTGCTTTTCTTTGTCCCAGTACTTGGGCTGGTTGTTGGAGGCGCATTGGGTGCACTTACTGGTTCAATGGCAGATGTTGGAATCAGTGATGATTTTATTCGGTCTGTCCGTAGCAAAGTAACTCCTGGTACATCAGCTCTCTTTTTGATGACCAGTGATGTCGTACAGGATAAGGTTTACGATGCCATGAAACAGTTTAAGTTCGAAATAATTGCTACAAACCTGTCCAAAGAACAAGAAGATAAGCTTAAGGCAGCTTTTGCGGAAGAAGAGTAAATTTAGCAGGTAAACTATATTTTACCAGAGGGTTAGCCCTTTGGAAATCCTTTTTTATTTTTAAGATTTATATCAACGTAAAATTACAAATTTTAAATAAATTCTGCTGCTTATAAGGTTGCTTATAAGGTTTTTACTACAAGAATTTGAAGAATTACGGAAATTATTCAATTTACTGGAATTTCATATTTGGGCTAAGAATTATGCTACTTTTCGTACATTTTACAATCTTTTTGAAAATTCTATTTGAAAATTTTTCAGGATATAAATGGTTTGCCGATTTTTGGGTCCAGTAGAAGATATAGATGAGGGAAATAAGTAACAGTTAAGACGATTAGTAGGAAACTTAGGGCTTTCAAAAATTGTTCCACTTTTTAGGGATTAATAAGCCTCAGTTACTATTTAAATATTGTTTCCTTGTTCTTCCGATAACAGTACAAGTGGAAAACAGTTTATTTTGCATTTAAGTAAATAATTATTTTCAATTTCCTTTTAAAAGCTTACAGCTCCTTTTTTGATATTAAATTTAGTATGGTGAAAAAAATGGGTTCGGGTGCCATAATCATAAAGAGATATAGTTTTTAGAAATAAAGGTGTTATTTGACTCAGTTGTAAATTTCGAGTCTAAAATGTTTAAAGACGAGAAGAGCAGAAACCCGCAGAGTATCACTAGGAAGAAGAGGGATCATGATAAATATTTAGACAGATTTTAGCTATAATAAGTCCCTAGCGAAATTGATAGAATTATAAATTTAATAATAAATTCTTACTGGAATTTTGTATTTGGATCTGTAGATGCGCTGATTTTCATATCTTACAGTCTTTTTGAATATTTTGTCTGAGGGGTCTGAGGAAACAAAAAGAATAGCCAAATTAATGGGACCAGCGAAACACATCGACGACAGTTAAAAACCAGTTAAATTGCGTTTTCTTTTTATCCAAATCTTAATTTTAATATTATACATGCTAACTCATATATATTTTAAACTTTATATATCTCTTATGCCAATAATGCTGCAGCTGTTTTTTTGACTGCAAAGTTCTTGATAGGGATAGAAAAATACAGGGAGCATATGGAGATCGCATGTATAATTCGTATAATACGTGTCGCCTTCGAACACGGCAATGAGAACTGAACAGCAGGGCAGAATTGTTAGCGTGGGGAATAAATTGGATGAAGTAATTTATGGACCGATGCAACTCTTAGAGCGTGTCTTAAAATTAAATTTGATTTTACAATTGAGATTTGACTTACGCATTTGAACTGAAAAACAGCAGCATCAAACCGTTAGATATTTTAAATGCAAACTTTAACCATGACGCCTGACGTTTTTGATTTTGTACTTCAAGTGAGCAAATCCAATCTAATAAATTCAAGGTCCGAATTTAAAATCAA
>CAZFNE010000315.1:0-4186 GCA_964520335.1 uncultured Methanosarcinales archaeon
ATTGCCTCCTGTACTCCCAATTACTCCAGCAACAAGTGCGTCTATGGAAACATTTCCCTGCCTGAGCGAAATCGATGATCCTTCTTTCAAGCCAAGCGGGCCTGCTATATCCGAACCGACCATTACTTCGGTTTTCCCAGGGACTTTGGCAGACATCCAGTGGCCCTGGACTTCCCACCAAGGTTTTAATTTCTTTTCTTTTTCAGCGTCTACTCCCATTAAAACTACAGAAGAGTTATTAAGTTGTGCAATCCCGTACAATCTTGGAGCGACAACTGCCAGATTTGTGTTATTTTGGATAGTATATATTTTTGGAATTTCTGATTCGTCTATATAATTTTCTCCTGCAGATAGAGAACCAATAGAAGTTGAACCTGCAACAAGGGGTATGCTGGTTACTTCGGGTCTAACAATTATGTTTGCACCAAACTTGTTTGACTCCTCATAAAGCCCTTCAGTCGCTGCAGAAAATGTAGTGACCACAGCTACTATAGCTGATGCTGCTACCACTACGCTTAAAACTGCCAGCCCAAGCTTTATTTTCCTGCGAGAGATATCTTTTATGACTAAAGTGTGTAAACGCATCCATAAGCCTCAATTTTCTGAACGCGACCTTTTGAATTTTATAGGAAGGCCCCATTTCACATAATTTATTATACGTTTGGTGTAAAGATGTGATTTTACATTAAGTGTAAACATACTTTAACTTTACGCTAAATGTAAATGTCCAAAAAACCAGAAGTCCTATTAAAAACCCATTTGAGAAAACCGTTTGAGTAAAGCTTATATTGGTTTACAACAATTGTAAACGCATGGTAAAGCTCGATAGAATAAATATCTCCAATGCAGGCCTGACCAAATTTTTCAGTCCTATCGAAGCTCAGATTATGGAGGTTTTATGGACAAAGGAAGATGTGACCACGCCTGAAATTACTGAAAAAACAGGAATTCCCCTCTCCAGTGTGGCCGGGACTCTGGACAGGCTTGTAAAGGCCGGTTTTGCAAAAAGAGAAATTGATAAAAGCGGCCACAGAATTAGATACCTGTATTCGGCAACAGAGTCTATGGAAAATACGGCAAACGCAATAACACAAAAAGTGCTGGACAGTCTTGTAGACACATTTGGTAAAGCAGCTATTGAAAATTTTCACACTTATAATAACAAGAAGTAAAAAAACGCACGAGAAATAAAAGCTAGACTTTTTTTGGGCGGTGAAAATGTTTTCCATAACAAAAGAACTGGAATGTTATATAGCATGTATCACCGGTTCCGGACTTTTGCCTTTAATAGGAGTGCAGATCTTCCTGGTTTTTCTCTTTTTCGGCCTTTATCTCAAGTCCAAAACCCCGGCGCTCAGGCTTTCGGCTTTCATTGCTGCCCAGCTATCTATGGTGTTTATTATAGGAACTATAGTTTCTGCTATGCAGTGCAGCGAGATGCTGACAATCGAGATTTATGCCGCCTATGTTGTGCTTTCAACTGTATTTATCATGTTCCTGCCAAGAACATATCATACAATCCTGATCAAAAGATACAGGGCTCAACCAATCAGGGACTTAATAGACTGGCCTGAGAAATTCGTGGATGAGTTAAGCGTAGGAACAAAAGTTTATTATTATGATTCTGCAATTCCCAAAGCTTTTGCATCTGGAAAAGCTATTTTTTTATCAATGGGAATCCTTGAACTTATGAGTGAGCTGGAATTAAAAGCTATACTTGCACACGAAAGCTGGCATATCCGTAATAACAATAAAACTCCGATCCTGAGACAATTATCTCTAATGACCTTTACTAAAAATCGTTCTCAGGACGAATTAGAGATTTTTGCTGATGCCTTCGCTGAAGCTGTCGTTGATAAAGAGGCGATAAGATCTGCAAGGCGAAAATTAAACTAAAGCCCAAGATTTTAGTTGTTTAAAGCTCTGATTTGATTTAGCATGAAAATTTTACAATTTTCATTTGTTTGAGCCTGTTATTCGAAGAATTTCATACTCGTTTTAAGATAATTAAAGAAACCGGATTAATTTCCTCAAGTTGAGAAGAGCAATCTAATAGTTACCTGATAGTTTCGATGAACTTTGCTTTGAGGAATTTTAAAGAACCTTTAGTTTTATTATTATAAAAAACATCCAATATAGTTTTGTTCAGCTTTTTATATTCAATAATTACATTTAATTGAAACCGGCCATAACCTTTTTAACATCACAATTGTTAATAGTAATAGTTCACAATTGTAACTCAATAAATTAATGTGGTACAATGTAGTATAGAGAATAAACAAACTGAGCAAATATATCGCATATTTCTACTGCATATTTCTGCTTTCTGAAGTGTATCATTATGGATAAAGAACTAAATGCGAATATTAAGGCAGATCTGCTAAGCATAGGAAGTGCTCAGGTAGATAAATCTCTTCTTCCCGGCCAGCTTAAGAGTAAGGCTACAGCCGGGCCAGGGGCAGGGAATTCTTCCATATTTCTTAAGTCAGGCAACAGGAGAGTAAGGCTAACAATCAATGATCTATCTCCTTTACGCGTAGTGCCTGAAGAAGAGCATGTAGTTGTCTTAAAAGGCGAGGATGTGGTTGCCAGAGGTATACTTGAGCAGCCGCTGTGTCACTGTCCTGAACAGGCCTATATCACATTGTCTGAAAAATGCATATATGACTGCCAATTTTGTCCTGTTCCCAAAATGCAAGGTGGAATTAAGGATTATAAAAAAGTGCTTCAGATGATTGAAGAGGCCAATTCTACAGGAGAACTTAAGGCAATTTCCCTTACAAGCGGGGTAGCAGTTTCTCCAAGATTGGAGGTTAAAAGAGCTGCAGAAATAATACGACTGCTATCAAGAGAATATGACCTCCCAATAGGGGTTTCTGTTTATCCCACAAATAATTCCTCCGAAGAATTGTATTCCGCAGGGGCATCTGAGATAAAATATAATGTCGAAACACTGGACCCTGTTATCTTCCGCAGGGTTTGTCCGGACCTCTCAACTCACAATATATTTGATGCTCTTGATAACGCAGTAAATATTTTCGGAAGAAATAACGTTTCTTCAAATTTCATAATCGGGCTTGGAGAAAGTGATGAAACTGTAATAAAAGGACTAAAGCGTCTTACAGGCCGATGTGTAATCCCGATTTTAAGGCCCATATCGCCTCATCCTCTCAGACCAGATGTCAAAATTAAAAGGCCAGATTCAGCGCGGCTCTTGAAATTAGGAAATAAGCTTAAGGATATGCTGGATTGCCAGAATCTCTGCGTAGATAAATCCCGCACGATGTGTCTTGCCTGTACTGGCTGCGACCTGACACCTCAAATTGATATTAAATAACCTGTAAAATCTGCGTGTGTTATGAAAAAGTCGGAATAAAAGTTGGAATAGTCGGAATAAAAGACATTAAATAAACCGGATGTTTCAAGCTCGAAGCTTAATCAAAACTTTAAGAGCAGCCAATTATTCCACATACAAGGTTTCAGGAATGAGATTCTAACTGGAATTTCTCAAATATTTGTTGGAAAAGTAATTTATTGAAGGGCATAGATCAGAATTAGTGGACTCTTTAAATCAAGTTTCTTTCCTTATTTTTCTATTTTTTAACCTTTTATGGACGTTTTAATTATTCAGATATCATTTATAGGATAATAATCTCTTGTTTTCGGAAAGGCTTATAAATTGAAATTCCAAACAAGAATTATATGGCAGAACAATTTACGCTTACAATCCAATCTGGAAAAAACAGGTTTGGAGAAGAAGAAGGATTTGAGAGTATAGAAATAAGGCCAGGGGATACTTTATCTATCGTAGGCCCAACCGGTTCGGGAAAATCGGCTTTAATTAATGATATTGAAACTCTTTCCCAGGGAGATAGCATTACAGGCAGAATAATTCTTATTAATGGACAGGAGCCTCCTGAGGCCTTTATACGGGAACCAGCTTTCAAGCCGATTGCTTTAATAACGCAGAATACTCGCTGTCTTGCTGACCTGTCAGTAGAAGAATTCTTGCTGATGCATATTAGAGCAAGGAAACCGGGCAGAGAGGATTTGCTTGAAGAAACGATAACCCTTGCAAATACCTATACAGGAGAAGAAATCAGCCTTAAAAGCCGGATGAGTGGATTATCCGGAGGACAGACCCGCTCTCTTATGATTGCAGATGCTCTGGTAATAAGTGATACTC
>CAZFNE010000316.1:0-2429 GCA_964520335.1 uncultured Methanosarcinales archaeon
GCACAGGAAACCCTTCTGACCGATTTGTTTATATACTGAAATGATATGTATAGTGAGCCATTAACTAGTTAGAAGCCGCTAATTTCTGAGAATTTCTAGCCAGTTTCCGGATTATACTTTTAATTTTCAGGTACCTTTTAATATCGGCAAAGAGGGTATGGATTAATATTCGGAAAAGCTAAGAGCTCTGGGATTTTATCTGGGACCGACATAAAAATACAAGTGCAAACTATGCCTGGCTATGTGATGCCTGTGCAGAAATGCAGATTCACACTTATCAATTAAGGAAAAGCTCACCTGAGCATCCTGAAAAGAAGCCTGATTGGCTAAAGGATCCGCTGATTTTCCAGCAGGATCAGAAACAGAAACAAGATAAAAATAGCCACATCAGGAGCGGAAATTAACCTGAAATTAAATTAAATCTAGGCCAAACTGGGTCTAAAATAAATCAAACTAAATTAAATCAATCTAAATCAAACTAAACTGGAGTTAAACCAGAAAATAACGAATATTTCAAATAATCTTAAGTTCGGAGGAATCACTTGGCAAGAAAGAAAGTACAGAGAAAGCTAGACGGATGGAAATCCAAAGAATGGTTCAATATTGAAGCCCCAGCTTACTTAAACAGGGCTGTTGTCGGGAATACCATGGCAGGAGATGCTGGCCTGCTCATCGGGCGCAATGTTGAAACAACAGTTGGAGAACTTACCAACGATATGACCAAGAATAATACAAAGGTCATTCTCAGGATTAACAATGTTGTTGGAGATATTGCAACCACAGATCTCATGGGCCACGAGCTCACAACAGACTATGTCCGCTCAATCGTAAAAAGGCAGACTTCAAGAATCGATGCTAACATTGAAGTCAGAACCAGAGACGGATACATCATCCGGGTAAAGCCAACCTGCTTCACAATCAAAAGAGCCCGCTCAAGCCAGATAAAAGCTATCAGAGAAATGATGGTTGACATCGTTAAGAGGCGTGCATCAGAAACTGATTTTGAGACCTTTATGCAGGAAGCAATTCTTGGTAGACTTTCAGCAGGAATTTACAGGCAGGCCAAATTCATCTACCCACTCCGCAGGGTTGAGATCAGAAAGACCCAGGTAGAAGCCATGCCCAAAGCTAGACCTGAAGCTCCAGCCGCACCTGCAGCTGCATAATTTATTTTGGATAATTTTTGTTAAGAAGCAGGGAAAATCCGAAAGGATTTTCTTATCTCTCTTTTCCCAAATTTTAACTTGATTCTCTCAAAAGGCCTATCCCATATTTACTTATTCTATTCTTATTCCATTGCTTATTTCTTCAAATTATTTGGAACTCCCCTAATTGAATTTTCTTACTTCTATCTATTTATTATTTTTTAGCTCTGGCCAGAGCATAATCTGCATAAATCTTCAGGAACTCCATATCTGTTTGCAGAAGTACGGTCTCAAACATAGCTACATGAATTTTTTCCTGTCTTGCAATGTCCATAAGAATTATGCGGAGCTTTTCGTTTTTAGTCATATTTGCCATCTGTTCATATACATTAATAGCATCCAGCTCTGCAATCATAGCAGCCCTGAGAATTTCCTTGTCAAGGTCTTCAGGCTTGATTTTCTCCATATCTGCAAGTATTTCCGAAAACAAGTTTTCGCCCCCCTATAATACGCCTTATGAGGTATAGAAAGGCAAAAGTTATGTCTTTTTCGATTGGAATTGTCTGACTGAAATTAAAAATGAAGTAAGAAAGCAATAAAGAAATTTGATAAAGAAATTAAAACCCTGTGAATCCAGTAAAGATAAGAAAAATAAGATTAAGAGAATTATAAAAAGTAGTGGAAAAAGAAAATTATAATTAATCTTTAAGGAGGGCCTGGTCGACTCCTTCTCCTATTTTCACGTTCATAAGGAAATCATCAAGAGTTGCAAGTAAAGACCCTATTTTTTCAGAATGGAACCTGACAGCAACTTTTTCTTTGCTAATCTCACTTTCCATACTTCGCAGGTTGTCCGGAGAAAGGGCCTGCAGAATTTTCGCTGCCTGTTTTCTTGAATCTGGGTCAGGGAATTCAATTTTACCTGTGATTTTCATATAGGCCTCATATATTTTACTCTATTTATTCTTTATTTCAAACTTTTCGGGCTCCTTTTGAGAGTAAGTTCCATCTCCCTCTATGCGCAGCTTACCTTTATTCAAGTATTTCCTCTATTTCTTTATTCCTTTTTCCTCTATCATCTATTCTCTCTCGTCTATTTCCCTGGCCTTAATTTCTCCTTTCATATTCCCATTCTTATTTCTTCCGGAGCTGGTCTCCAATAATCTGGTCTGCGATACTCAGGAATGCTTTTGCAGTGCCAAGTGGGATGGCTGCCCCTGAGGCTACGTTGTGCCCTCCTCCTCTTCCTCCGACTGCACTTGCAGCCTGCCTGAGGGCAAAAGC
>CAZFNE010000316.1:2529-4169 GCA_964520335.1 uncultured Methanosarcinales archaeon
TGTGCCCTCCTCCTCTTCCTCCGACTGCACTTGCAGCCTGCCTGAGGGCAAAAGCAAGGTCAAGGCCTTTTGAGACAAGTTCACGTGTGCCTCTTGCTGATACCTTTAAAATACCTTCTGTTTCGTTTACACAGATGAAAGGGAGTTCAGGGTGCAGGTATCGGACTACTGTTGTTGCAAGGCTTCCCGTTGAGATGGTATCGGTAGTGAGCACATACCAGCAATTTTCACCTTTCTGGATTTTTTCCACGTTTTCCTTAATGTCAAGCGTGAGCCTTTTTTCATGTTCTTTTTTAAGCGTAAGGGCTTCGCCTACGATTTCTCTGTTTTTCAGGCAAAAGGAGAGGGCCAACCCGTAGACTTTCTGCTTTCCGCATGTATCAAGAATAGAAATAAAATCATAGACATTTTTTACAAATTCCCGATTGAGAAGAAAGATTTCGCCTATAACTGCTTCAATTGCTTCAGGGCTTGCCTGTTTTACAAGCTTTAAGGCTATGGCATTGGCGAGCTTAGAAGTCTCAGCTTCGGTTAAGTCCTCAATCTTTCCTGAAAGCCCAAGCTGATTAAGGAATGCTTTTACTCTTTCGGGGTCTCCTGTGATATCAAGAAAAGGTTCAGTAGTATAGGTAAGCACTTCTGCCAGGTCTCCGTCCCCGACCTTTATCCCTTTACGGACAGATACAACCCCTGTTTTTAAGGCTTCTTCCAGAATGAAAGCGTTTGCTTTGCGGAAAAGCTGCCTATCCCCGACTGCTCCTGCAATGGCAAGCCCTGCAAGGTCAGTATTGGCTGCGTTAAGTTCCCTCGCCACAAGATAGCAGGTACCTGATGCGGAAATATCCGTAGCCCCGTCGATTCCTACTGTATGGGCATTTACCATTACCTTTGCCGGAGAGGAACTTACTGGCTGGTGATGGTCAAGGATTATAACAGCAGCTTTTACTTCGCTTATTAGTTCGGGCTGCCCGCTGCCCATATCACAGAAAATTACAAGCTCCTCTTTTGAGGTGCTTTTATTTACTTCTTCAATTACAGCTTCGTCGAGCCTTCCGGCTATTGAGAGCTGGAAGCAAATTCCTTCCCTGAGCAGGGCCTGAGAAATTATTCCGGCTGAACTTAACCCATCAGCATCATTATGGGAAACTACGCGTACAAACTCATGCTTTTTAATTAATGTAGCTGCACTTTTTGCAAGATTTATAAGTTTTTCAACTTCATTCAAGTTATATCACTCAAAAAATTTCACTATTGAGTTCAAAAATAAATACTTGAGGCTTATTTTGGATGGATGAAGATTCAATACGTTATTATATAAAATATTTAACTGAATGTCTTACTAATATTTTACTAAAACTTAAATTAGATTTAATTTCAAGTATTTAATAATCTATTAGTAATCTAACTAAATACAATTATATAGAATATTTATAGAACTTCAGTTCATGCCTGCATATAATATAAAATCCAATAATCTGGAAATAATAGTCTGGAAATAATAGTCTGGAAATTACTCAAGGGTCAAGTTAATTAATGAGAAAATATATATCTAAAAAACGCCTCAGGGCGGCAGGAGCCCTCAAGACTTTGAACATCAGTAGTGTAGCGGTCATCACCGGGCGTTGCCAACGCTCGAACCC
>CAZFNE010000317.1:0-4166 GCA_964520335.1 uncultured Methanosarcinales archaeon
ATTCTAAAAAGACTTAGGTTCCGAATGTCTTCTTATTTTTTAAGAAATTGATTAATATTATTTTATGATGCTAAGTAATGGATTGTTCGAGATAAGATACCTCGGACAGAAAATAATACAAGATTATAAAAAACAAAATTAATAAAGTGTGAAATGAACTTTAAAATATATATGGGCGAAAAGAAGAAGAAAAAGAAAAAAAAGGTAAAAATATAGAAATCAAAATGCATTGAAATAAGAAAAAATATAATTATAGTTTAAAAAGAAAGACAAAAATGAAAAAAATATAAAAAATTAAATCTGGAGTGAAACATTTTGCTTCACTCAAGTTTCAGGCTTATTTTCGTGCTTTTTTTCCTGCTATTTAATTCTTTATGTAAAATAAACCTTACATAAAGCCTTCTTCGTTCATAATTTCATCTTCATCTATTCCCATATGTGTTTCACCAGATTCTGTCCCGGATTCGTTTGTAGTTATGTTGTTATCTTTTTGAACAGTTTCTTTCTGGTATGTTTCAGTTTTGTTTATCTCAGTTTTATTTTCCCATGTGTTATTCATTTCGTTTTTGTTGGGTCCTGTCCCCTGGTTGTTAAAGTTTTCCTGCGGGGCTGAAGGCTGTGGTGTGAAACTACCTGCAAGTGGAAGGAAATCTGTATAGGTATTACCTGGAAGCACATAAGGAGTATCTGCTATGCCGTCTTTATCCGAATCTGCTGCGGTTTGAGAGAAGCCTGAACCATCAGGTTTTGCCCAGTAGTTACCTCCTATGTAAGGTCCGCCTGCAATATTGGAGCCTGACGTTTTAGTTACATTCCAGACGTTCCCCATACTTCCACCTTTAACATCTGTATTAAAGAAATTGTTTAGATAGTTGTTAAAGATAAGGTTGTTGTTGCTTGTCGAACCTACGTAAATGCCAGCGACACTGTTTGACTCAATAGTATTTCCTGAAACAGTATTGCCGTCTGATGTGGCAAGGTGGACTCCTCTTCCATTTTCTGAAATCTCATTTCCTGTAATCAGATTCCCTGTGGAATAAGCAGCAAGCAGAATTCCATATTCCCTGTTTTCAAGAATTGTATTCTTTGAGATATTATTCTGGCCAGAAGTTGTAAGGAAGAAGCCTCGAATATTGTCCATGGCTGTATTATTATCAAAGGCATTGGTGCTTGAATTGGTCAGATAAATCCCATATCCGCTATTTGAGCTTACAACATTATTTGTAAATGTATTCGTACTCGAGTTGATAAATACAGCTCCATGTCCAAAGCATTCACTTGCGCTGTTATTTGAGAAAAGATTTGAGTTCGAACGCAGGAGATACACTCCATAGTTGTTGTACAGTGCAGAGTTGTCAGCTATTGTGTTATAGCTTGAGTTCTGGAGGTTAAGGCCTCTTCTTCCGTCCCGTAAATTATTGTTTACAATAGTGCTGTTGGTGCCAAAAGCAAGATCTATCCCCATTGTATTGTTTGAAAGGGTATTTTCCCTAATAATACAGTTTCCAGCATTTAATAAGGAAATTCCTGATACGTTATTGTATGATACTGCATTTCCTGAGATGCTGTTGTTTTCTGCAGATGAAATTCTAATTCCATTTTGGTTAGTTGAAGCATTATTTCCTGTAATTTCACTCCCACTAGCCCTTAACAGGAAAATTCCCCTGGTATTGTTGAATACGGTATTTCCTGTTAGTATATTATTATTCGAATCACTTAGATGAATTCCAAAATAGGCATTTGACTCTGCAGTGTTACCTGTAAGATTATTGTTGTTCGAGCCTACAATGTAAATTCCATTATTCAAGTTTGCTCTTAAGATGTTATTTTGAGCAGTATTGGCATTCCCGTTTTCGATTACAATTCCATGGTTGGAATTCTCATTTACTGTGTTCCCGGAGAGTATATTTCCTTCGGAACCTGAGATATAGATCCCAAACCTTTGTCTTGAGATATCATTGTTTGAAACCGTGTTATAATTGGACCTTTCAATATTTACTGCTCTTCTTCCTTCTGAGGCCGCATTATTAATAACATTGTTATACATCGAATTCTTCAGATATACACCGAGGGCATCATTAACTAATTTGTTGTTTTGTATTGTACAATTATTGGACCCAAATGCAAAAATTCCTGCCCTATCAGTTCCTGCCCCTGCAATCTTAAGCCCGCTTATTGTTATGTTATTTGCAGCTTCGATATAGATAGCATCGGTAATATTATCCCTTGCATTAATTATTGTGTCTTCAGGATTTCCGGATTCTGACCTTATCACAAGATCATCCGTTCTTATCACAAAACTTTCTGTATAGTTTCCTGGACGTATGACTATTTCATCTCCAGGGCTTGCATTATCTACTGCCCCCTGGATTGATGCTCCCGCTTGAACTAAAATCTGAGCGGCAGTTCCCGTGCCCGAGCCTATTGTAAGAATTAAAAAGGCTATAACTAACGTTAAGAATCTGTTTATTTTAATCCCCCACGTTCTATTTAAGTTATTTATTATGTTTATATTTATTAAATCAGATTTTAAACATTAAGTCATATAAATTTATTGGATCAGAATAATATCAAAATAAAGAGATAAAAATCAAATATAATCGAGGGCTTGTGGATGATATATTTAAACAAACAGTCAATATTTATTGTATCTGATTCAGGATTAACCCTTATAAGAACAAGCCTGAGTATACTATCATATTAAAAATATTAATATAAAAATTATTTTAGCTTTATATGGGCAAAAAATGTTCCTTTGTTTACCTTATATCATCGCCTTCCTGGAGTAACAATTTAAAAATTATCAATAAATATTTTTTTTACAAGAGCGTGAGAGTAAGTTATAGTGAAAATGAATCTGAAAGAAAAATAAAAAGAACCTTTAGAAAATCAATAATTTAAAAATCTAAAGGAAGAAAAAAGAAAAAGAAAAGAAAAGGAAAATAAAAAAGAAAATAACTGAAGATGAGATGGGAAGAAGTAAAGAAAGGAAAAATAGAAAGTTTTCAAAATTAAATTTAAATAAAAAGAAGGGAAAAGTATTTTCCCTCCCTTAGTGGATTGATTTTTCGTATTTTCCCTTTTTGCCTATTTTACTCCTTTTTTAATTATATTTATGTTTTATAATATTCATTTTTTTTAATTTTATGTCATTTATATTATTTATCTATTTCTTCCTTTTTTCCTTTCATTCTTCATTTATCTTCTTTTTGAAATGTAGGCAGCAGACAAACCAAGTATACCGAATACTAATTCAAATGCTGGTGCCTTTGTATTATCTTTTGACTCGGTTTTTTCTTCTGAACCTTTTTCAGTTGTTACTGGTTTGCTATTATTCTCTTTTTCGCCTACATTATTTTCATTTGTTTGCTGGGAGTTCTGTTCTTTTTCAAGCTGTTTTGCTGTTATTGCAAACGAGCCGTATTCCGGAGTTTTTGCCATGAAATAAAGATATTTTTCATCTTCATTTGACACAGTTACCGGAAGTTCTTCCCATTTTTTGTTTGCAGTTGCATACCTGTTGAGGATGATCGATTCTTTATCTAACTTTTTATCTTTTATCCATGCCTTATCAACCTTGAAGCATATCACTGCATTTTCTATGTTCTTTGCAGATCCAACTCCGCCACTTCCAACCCATACATTTATGGATTTATATACCTCTCCTTCAGGAAGCTGGGATACAAGGTTTGATTTTCCTTTAAGCATTTCTGCAATAGTAGTTGTTTTTCCAAGGGTTTTCTTTGAATCGAAACATACATATTCAACACAGGTTACTTTCTTTGGGAAAGTAAAGTTTGCAGCCTGTGAACTTGAAACATATGTCTGGGAGAGTTCTTTTACTTCCACATTACTTTGAGCTTCAGGAGATCCACCTGCTCCTCCGCCTCCACTGCTTCCACTCGAACCACTGCTCTTACGACTGCTTCCTCCACTGCTGCTTCCTCCGCTACTTCCACCAGAACCTCCGCTAGAACTGCTTGTTTTCTTAACAGTTATCATAGCGTTCTTTGAGACGGTTCCGTTTTCATTGCTTGCTGAGAGGAAGACATTATAAGTTCCCTCGGCAGCATAAACGTGGGCTGGGTTCTGCTCATTTGAGGTTCCTCCATCTCCAAAGTACCAGGTTCTCCAGCCTGTATTCTGGGAAGTGTCAGTAAACTGGA
>CAZFNE010000318.1:0-2671 GCA_964520335.1 uncultured Methanosarcinales archaeon
AATCAGAACAATTATTCCTGCTGCCACCTGAAGGGTGCTGGCTCGAACTCCTGGGAGTATCTGGGCAAAGATTATAGATAGGAGAGAAACAAGGACGATTTTTTCAATTAATTCAGGATGGATAAAATCATCAAAAAACTCTTTACTTGTATAATTGTCCCTTATCTTTTTAGCCTGAGGACAATCAAAAGGAAACTCCTTATAATCGGCAGCAACTGAGAGCCCCGGACGAGCAGGAGGAAAGTCTCGAATCAGCCACCTCCCGATAATACAGAGTATCCCAAACCATCCGATTAAATAAATTGCATTTGCAGGATTTGCATTGATCCAGTCCGTAGTATCCATCTTTGCAATATGTATCCAGTATTCTTGCGGAAGTTTTACAAAGATCCAGATCAAAGCTGTTATTATAATCAGTTTATTTTCTGTAAGGACATTTGGATTCCATTTTAAGCGAATAATTTCATAGAAGATAAAGAAGTACTCAAAAGTATTAGGAAAAACCAGCAGAATCGGACGAAATTCTGTTATTTCGAAAAGGGCAACTCCAATAAGCCTATAATAGAAAAGAAAGCGCCCTATCCTGAAAGCACAAAGATTTGACCAGTTTCTCAATGTTTAAAGATAGGTAATTGCCAGATAATAGACATCAAGCGCTTTATCATAAGCTTGATAACCTGCAAGAGGTAAATCTGTAAATTGCTGGAAAATTGTTTGATCTACTGCATCAAGGAGTAAAGAAGCTATTATTCCTGGAAGAGGATATTTAGGAATTGCCAGAGGGACAAAAAAGCGGGCCATAACCACAGCCCAGAAAATCAGCATATCTGATGAAATTGGCATTATATCCTATCCTTAGAAGCTCTCCAGCCAAAGTATTCTATGGTGTTTATCAGTTTCTAGTAATCTTTTTCTTAATCTCTGTCGATCTTTATCGATATCAAGAGTTTCATAAACTCAGTCCTCTTAAACTTAGTCTTCTTAAAGATCTGAGAAATTAATACAGCAATCCTTGTTATAATAATTCTATTTAATTAATAATTTTGACTGTTTTTAGTTATATAGAAATAAATCTAGGACGGAGTTATTATTAGAGGATTTTAAAAATGGAAATTTCTCACTTTGCGGTATGCGCGAATCTTATTGAGAAATATAAAGGCCGAGATATTATGAGCGTATTAAAAGCGGATTCCATAGAGCCACTCGTAGTTTTTGAGGAAAACAAAACCTATATAAACCAGGTAATCGAGGAGCAGCTAGACCTTCAGGCACTTAATATGGAATATATGCGGTTCAGGGACCTTCCAGACGATTGGCCTAGCTTTGCCTTCCAGTGGAAAGTGAATAGTGCAGGCGTACCAAGCGAAGAAGTTGTAGCTAAGGCGAGACCCGAGCTTGCCCAGCGCGACAAGGTTGAACACGTAAAACAATTAAAGTATGAAACAGCCCAGCGTACAGAAAAAATTGCAGCCGAGGAACTTAAAAAATGTGGCTGTGAATAACGTTATGTATAATATAAAGGCTTGAATAAATAGCCCTTTACAATTTTTTCAGAATAATATGTTTTTTAAAGAGCTTTTTATGGCTCTTTCTATTTTTAAATAAACTTTATTACAATCTAAAGAAAAAAAGGTGAGATTGTAAATCTTATTTACTTTCCGGTTGAATCTCTACTCAGGCAGTTAAGATTGGGGATCTTAATCTGCCAGGGGGAAAAACTACGATTCCGATTCTTCTTACTCTATACACTTTTATTAAAGTCCTTAAAAAGATGCTCAAGGATCCAAGATTCAGGTCTTCAGTCTTTGTTACTTTTTTGACACTTGCTATAGGTACTATTTTCTACCATTCTATAGAAGGCTGGAGATGGCTTGATTCTTTATATTTTTGCGTTATTACCCTTGCAACTATAGGATATGGGGATTTTGTCCCAACAACTGACCTTGGAAAGGCCTTTACAATTATCTACGTTTTTATAGGGATAGGAATTTTAATTTCATTTATTGATCCCATTGGTGAAATTATAGTACAACACAGAATGGAAAAAGTGGAAAAGAGGATCGAAAAAGAAAAACAGAACGAAAAGGACCCTGAATCGGAGTAAACTTTCAAGGGGATCTAAAGCAATTCTATAAACTCTTAAGAGTAAAAAGATATATTAAGAACATTAAGAGTAAATTGGAAAAGCTAAAATCTAAGTTTTAAACTTATCAAAGTTTATAGTTGCATGAAAGATTAGTCCAGTGACATAATTTTTTTTAAACATCAAATGTTTGGGTTGGAAACTAATATATATCTTTAAGACAGTAGTATCAATACTTATAGTAAATATAAATAGAGAGGTGTTTCTCTACGGCAAAGAATTCTGCAACTGGTGATAGTAAAATAACCGGGTCTTCTGGAAAGCCACAGGTAAAATCCCTGGCCTCCGAAAAACCTGCAAAAAAAGCTGCAAAGCAAGCCAAGCCAGCAAAAAAGGATAAATAATCAAAATAAACAACCCTTTCGGCAATAGCTTATCTTTCTACCGACACCGAAATACATGGAGCACAAAGTGGTTAGGATTAGTTATATGCAAATATCAAGAGGGGGCATATAACACATAGAAAATAGATAAGAGAGCATATAAAAAGATAAGCTATTGCTTGTAAAAAACCCTGGCTGCCTGTAT
>CAZFNE010000318.1:2771-4147 GCA_964520335.1 uncultured Methanosarcinales archaeon
CTTTCAATCACAAGTTCTTTTCCTTTCTGAGTAAGCACAAATAGAGGAATTGCGGCTGCAACCTGCATAAGCGGCTTTGCAAGTTCTCTTAGATACCGCGAAGCACAGCTAATTACAAGATCTGAGTTTTCCAGAAGAGCCTGAGCTTCCTGCTTATTTACACCTGTCACATGGACTGCAATTATTACAATGTCAAGCTCAAGCTCGGATTCTATTTGCCTGAGTTTTTTTGCAGTATTAGAGTCAGCAATAGTAACTGCAATTTTTCTATTCCCAAATTCAGCAGCTTTTCTAACCCCATTTACAGGATCAATATCTGCATTTAAAGGATCGAGAACGATTCCCCCAAGTTCCTGGATTCTGTCAATCAGCCCCTCGATAGGCTCCGTTTCAACGAGGCCTGACATCCTGCCCCCAATTCCCTGGACAAGTTCAGGGTTACTTGAAATTACAGTTCCCGCCCCATCACAGGCAGTCACAGTTGTATCAAGGAATCCCCTTCTGAGCCCAGACATCATTATTTCGGAGGCACCAAAAGCCACATAAGTGTCATTATCAAGAAGCCTGCGTCTTGGTGTGAACATTCCGAGTTCCCTGATCCGGAATTCCACATTCTTTTTGACTTCCTCGGATGTTATATCATCAATCCCCCTAAGCTTGGAAAAAAGAGGGCACCATTTGACTTCAGGCTCACCGACTTCTATAACTTTCTCGTCTTTTATTACCACTCTCGTTTTTCCTATTAATTCAATTATATGAGGCATATAAACTCCCTTTTAATATGAAAACTAGGAGAAAATCCTATCTAATAATTCTTTAAATTTTCTATAGAACTCACTTCTGGTCTGGCAAAGTTAAAAATACAGTTAATTGAAAAATTTTACGTTACAGCAAAAACATAATTGAACAAAAATAATAAAACCAAAATAATAAAACAAATTTAATAAAAAGTAAAATAAAGTTGTGAAATTTTAAAGTCCAGCTCTTTCAACAATTGTATCTGCTACCTGTTTTGCATCCTTGAAAGGAAAGTCTGCTGCGGTGAGTAATTTTCCTGCTTCGCCGGCGGTAACTTCAAGGTCTCCTGCTTTGCATGTCGTATCAGCACCTGCAGGAAAAGCTGCAAGTAATTCTTCAGGGGTGTTTATGGGAAATTTTGCATCTTTAAGGCCTGCAATAATTTGTCCATGAATTTCGTCTCTTACATTCATTTTTGTCCCTCGTATTTTTTGGCTTATACTAATTTCCTTTTCACAATTTCTTCTTTTGAAGTTTGTTTTTAAAAAATAATTCAATATTACCTTATTGAAGGTTATTCATATATATTTAACGGGCATTCAAATGTAGTAAATACAGTCAAGTATATTATTGAATTT
>CAZFNE010000319.1:0-4087 GCA_964520335.1 uncultured Methanosarcinales archaeon
TTGTGAACCAGGATTTGTACCCCTATTTGTTCTATCGCCGGATAAGAATGCTGGTACAGGCTTGGCCGAAATAGAAAAGCCCGATTTCATCGGAGGAAGATCCTTGAGCAGGATCCACGCCAGAAAGAGCAGGAAGATAGCATAGCCGACAAACAAAAACACATAGGAAGGGTTGGCCCTTATCAGGTCAGTTGTATCCAGTTTGGCTATATGTATCCAGTATTCTTGCGGAAGCTTAATAAAAATCCAGATTAGAGCTGCAGCAAGGATTGATTTCTTTTTTGTCAGGACTTCCGGGTCCCATTTTAACCTTACAACCTCATAAAAAATAAAGAAATACTCAAAGGTATTTGGGAAAATAAGCAGCAGGGTTCTTGATTCCAGCAGTTCGAAAAGAGCTACGCCAACCAGTCTATAATAAAAGAGAAAGCGGCTTACCCTGAAAGCAAATAGGTTTGACCAGTTGCGTAAGGTCGATAGATAGGTAATTGTCAGGTAGTAAATATCAAGAGCTTTATCATAACTTTGATAGCCTTCAAGAGGTAAACTTGTAAACTGCTGAAAAATTGTCTGATCAACGCCATCAAGTATCAGACAGGCGAGAACTCCTGGAAGAGGATATTTAGGGATAGCAAGCGGTAATAGAAAGCGGGATACGACTACAGTCCAGAAGACTATCATATCAAATGTATCTACCACTCTGAGTACCCCCTTTCTCTCCCGGACTGCTGTATTAATTTTTCTTTGGTTATTATTTATTAGACCCTTTTTTTAATAATTCTTAGAGTAATAAAATTCTATTGAATAAAGCAGCTTATTTATTTTATACCGCCTGGCTATTATAGTTGCACGGAAACAAATTAAGAAACAATTGTATTCTAGCTGGAAAATCTCCTTTCTTTCTAGAATAGGTTCAAATAATGATTTTTAGGTCTCATTTGCTTTATATTTGATCAAGCCAGCTATAGAATGGAGCAAGAACCCCATAAAAGTCATAGTAGTCCCGACTAAAACTAGCAGGAATACAAGAATCATATTTTTAATGTTATCGAAATTTTCATTAAAATACGAATCCTGCACAGAATTAATGCTCATATATAACCCAATAGTTCCAAGAATTAAACCTGGCAGAGTGAAGCTATATAAAGGCTTGTTACTTTCCATATTACTTAAAATATTTATCAGAAACAGCAGATGTTGTTTAAAAGGGGTTTTTATAACTCTAATTTTACTGTTCAGTTGAATTACACCTTGAAGCATTACATTACCTTCTGTGTTTTTGAAGACTTTATTTTTAATTTTTTACAGGTTCCAAAGCTTCTTCAGTAAGCTCGAAGGATTTCCAGGCTTTTATCAATCAGGCTATTTTTTTTCAGTGATGAGAGCAATTGCAGGTGCCATTAGTAAATAGTTGATACAGTATCCCATTACTATAGGCCTGGATAGCGTCTGAAACTTTGCCCTTTGCTCCAGCAAATACCCTGATGTTCTTTTCTGCCAGTGACATAAAAGGTCTTCCGCCAATGCCTGAGACTAATACGGTTTCAACATTCTGTGAATTCAGAAGTATTGAAGGTGCAGTACAATTGTGTTCACCATCAGGATATTTGTTGCTTATCGCTCTAATTTCTCCAATAGATTTATCCTTAAGCTCTATAATGGTAAAATATTCACACGAGCCAAAATGAGCACAAACTTCTGATTCTAATCCAGTGTCACTCATCGAGGGTATAGCTATCTGTGTCATTTCTTTCACTTCCTACTTTATCATTAACTGCTACTTTTCCAATTTAAGACAGCAATAATTATTCTCAATCAATCGCTTTCCTCTTCCGTCACCGCCGAGCCGATAAATATTTCTAGAATCACATTTCGGACAGCATACAGGTCTTCCAATACACTCTATTTCCCATTCATGCATGCAGGCTTCACAGATGAAATCGACCCTGCACTCCCCACTGTTTACATATTCTCCGCCAGCAATTTCAATTGCTTTGCCGTTTACAAGCGCATCAACCACTTTCTGTCGGGCTCTTTGCAGATCATTCCACAAAGTTTTCCTGGAAACTCCCATCCGGTCAGCAGCCTCATTTTGCTCAACCTGGAGAAGATCACAAAGCCGAATAGCCACAAGCTCTTCTATGGACAAGTTTACAATTTCCAGGTCGCAAAAAGGGATTTCTCTGGGTTTATAATAAGTGGCCTTCGGAAAACAGGAAACCCTGCGCTTAACTCTATTAACAATTAAATTATACATATGCGAAGTACTATAAATATATTCCTTATTAAGCAGTTTAGTAGACTTAGAATTCAAAAAATCCTTTTACATCTGCAACTTCGATTAAGTTTTTGATGCTGAACCTTTACTTTTTACAGTAAATTATAGTTGACTTTTCCAGATAAGCAGCTATTACTTTATAGATGCCGGAAAGACCTTTTAAAGAGAATTAATAAATACTTTAATCCAGTATGCCGTGGATTTTTTCGAAATCTCCAGCCTCTCAAAGGCCAGAGAAAAGTCCGAGGAGATCTCCATATCCGGTCCTCTATAAGGTGAAAAAAAGATCCCACTGCAAGGGTAAGAACTCTATTATCTCCCATTTTATAGAACAGGGATAAGCCTATCAGCAAAAGTGTAAGAGAGAATAGTAGTGTATGCCCTATTATTCTCCCGTTTGCAATTCTGGAGGAAAAAACCACTATTCCTAAAGGTTTATCTATTAAGTCGGGAAGAAGAGAGCCGATTACCAGATATGCCGGATTTATAAAAGTTCCTAACTGTGGAAAGAAAAATGCAAGTCCGAAGTATACCCCCAATGTAATACCTATATGTCCAAAAAGAAGCATCACAATATAGACGCATATTAGTTATATATAAATGCATATATGATATTATTCGCAGGTAAAATCTAAAATTACAGTGTATTCTGATGACGAATTTTGTCAAACTAATTAGTAGAAGAGAAGCATAGTTCCAGGCTTAATGATAATTATAAATGAATTGAACCTATAACAAAGAGTTATGGCATTCGAAGTTTTAGAAATTTCAACATTAGTTCTTGCAATTATAATAGCCGTTATATTATACGAGATCCTTGAGAACGGCACTCAGCTTGCCATGAATGCGGTACTTGGAATTTTAGTCCTGCTTGCAGCAAAGTTTTTATTTGGAATTGAAATCGCAATAACTTTTTTAACAATCCTTATTTGCGCAATTGGAGGTATTTTTGGAGCATTTTTGATACTCTTATTGAATTATCTACACATAGCCTTTGTATAATTCCTTTTTCTTTTGAACAGAAGGCTCAAATTAAGAGAAATTTTTTTGTAGTGACCTGTGGCGAAAGTCCTTAACCAGAACTTAGTAAATATTGGGAATAGAAAGATTCATAATTAAGGACAACTATTAATATATTATTACTAAATAACCTGACAATCCACCCACAGGAAGGGTTGATCAACCCTTCCCCTGCACAAGTTTTTATTTTGATTTTATACAGAGAATCTTCGGGATTTCAATCACCTAAACTGCAATAATTTGTACGTAACTCAGAAAGATTTTCAAAAACCTAAAATCTTTGTAAAAAAATTCCTAAAAATTCTGGAAGCTATTTTTATTCTCCTTTTTCACTTTTATTTCTCTCTGGATTCCAGCAATTTTGCCAGCCAGCGAGTATCTTCGGAGCCTTCAAGAATCATTTTTACGACCATGGTTAGGGGAACAGCTAATAGTGCGCCTCCTGCTCCCAGGACAAAGGCCCAGTAAAACAAAGAAAGGAAAACAACTGATGGAGAGAGTTTTAGGCCCTTGCCTGCAAGTGAGGGAAAAAGAAGGTTTTCTATAAAAACATTAATCAGCCACATTCCAAAAAATATTCCAATTGCCCCTAAAGGCCCGTATTTAATTAAGCCAAGAAGCACAGGAGGAAGAGCTGCAAGAATAAAGCCAAGATAGGGAATATAACCAAAAAGAAAAGTTATAATTCCCCAGAAAATTGCAAAGTCGATTCCCACTATAAAAAGCAGGATAGAAGTTCCAATCCCTCCGATCAGGTTTGTTTCAGTCCTGATAAGAATATAATTCACA
>CAZFNE010000320.1:0-4080 GCA_964520335.1 uncultured Methanosarcinales archaeon
TGCTGCCCAATCAGCAGGGTATTCGGATGGCATAATTAACACCCAGGTGCTTCCTTCATCCATATTAGACCTGGGCCTGGATAATAACTCCGATACATTTGCTGCATTTGCCCGCCCAGCCCTATTCAATGACACTCAGGCTGGAGAAAATTACATCAATAATACACCTGCGACTGTTTTCCGGATTACTCCCAATAACACTACAGAGCTGGATCCTTATGCTTATCCGGAGATAAGAGTCCGTGGAACCGGACAAACAGAATTGAACCTTACGGATGATCTTGAGGAACTGAGGACTGCGATTCTCAACAAATATAATGAGTCAAATGCTATGGAGCTTCCCACAAGCCAATTTGTTCCAAAAGGGAGTGACGCTATTCAGAGAGGAATTAACGCCGTAGGTCCTACCAACGATGCATGCTACTTGTGGACAGGAAACCAGACTATCTCTTCGCCGACACCTCCTTTCTTTAATACCTCTCAGTACTATCCTTTCTTGCGAGACCCGGCAATTACTCTTGGGAATAATTCAGATGAGTTCATAATTGTCTACGGGGTTAACCATGTAGCCACAGGAAAGGCCACGTACTCAAACTTCGCAGTATACGGAGCAGATTTGTGGAATGGAGTAGGAGCAATTACAGACGCAGATTTCAATGGATCTGCTGAAGAATACCTCCCCAGTAATCCAAATGCGAAATACCTGTATGTTTATAAGCTCGCAAGGAGCTGTAGTGAAGGTGATAAGTACTGCTACGAGGTTCCTTATGGTATAGGGGCCTATGGCATAGAACTGAATCAGCCGCTTTTTGTTTTCTGGAGGGCCTATTTGGAGAATACAACAAAAACTGGGCCAGAATACTCAGAGATTGTATATGATCGGGCGATAAAGTTTGATCCAAAAAATTAAGGTAAAAGGAGTTGGATATTAAGGCCAATTCGAGCTCTGGGTATATATGTAACTTTAAACAATCTCTTCATTTTTATATATACGACCAGAGCCTATTTTTAATACCCTTTAGATCTCATGATCCAGCCTCAAGCAGTAAACTCTATTTTCTAGACTCGTTTCAATGAATATGTAAACGTAAAATCACTCTTCATTGGCTCACCCAGCGGATCAATGATTTGTAATTATTAGGCTGCATGTTCGAAGCACTTGCTGGGCTTAAATTTCTTTTATAATTAATGTACTTTTTAAATTCAAGAGGTCGGGCAGTTTAGTGAATATGTAATATTAGTTTAAAAGACTAAAGTCATTGAATTTTGCCTTAATTTCTGTTATAAAGAAGAAATTGTATTAATTTTTTGACTATTGTTTTATTGAAGGGTTAAATCGATATCATATTTTGAAATATACCTTAATTCTTAGGATAATTGTTCTAAAGCTCTAGCTTTATTTTGATAAGATTAAAAAAAGAAATAGTTTTAAGGAGAAGTCAGATTAACTGAGAAGTAAAGTTAAAGAAAGAAAAATGAGAGAACCCACAGAAGGTAGCTCGCAATTCTATTCTTCATCTTTAAGTTCATTGCTTTTTTTACCATGACTTTCTTTTATATAGGAACACTGCAAGCAAGCTAACTATTCCATAACTTATTTCAAAGCATGGAAGACTCTGAAATTCTTTTTCTCCTGCATGTGATTCTTTAGTGCTGGTATTGTTAATTGTTTCAGTCTTTAAAGGTTGCAGTTTCTTTTCGGTTTCTTCAGAATTTTTCTTCACAGTACCTGTTATTGCAAAAGAACCATATTCTGGAGTTTTTGCAGTGAAATATGTATAATCTTTATCTTCCGATAACAGCGTTGTTGGAAGCTGCTCCCATTTTTTGTTTGCAGTTGCATACCTGTTAAGAATAATCGAGTCCTTTTCTATTTTATTATCTTTTATCCATGCCTTATCAGCCCTGAAGCAGATAACTGCATTTTCTATGTTCTTTGCAGTTCCAACTCCACCACTTCCAACCCATACATTTATGGACTTGTAAGTTTCTCCTTTAGGCAGTTCAGGAACAAGGTTTGATTTTCCTTTCAACATTTCTGCAATTGTTGTTGTTTTTCCAAAAGACTTCTTTGAATCGAATTTTATGTATACAACTGGAGTTACATTCTTTGGGAAGGTAAAGTTTGCAGTTTGTGAGCTCGAAACATATCCCTGTGAAAGCTCTTTAAACTCTACATTGCTCTGGGGTTCAGGAGAACCCCCGGCACTACCACCGCTTCCGCCACTTCCGCCACTTCCGCCACTGCTGTGGCTACTTCCACCGCTTCCGCCACCAGAACCACGATCTGGTAGTACAGTAATTAAAGCGCTTCTTGAGTCAGTATCATGCTCGTTACTTACAGTTAAAGTAACTGTATATGTCCCCTCTGTTGAGTAGGTATGTGCTGGATTTTGTTCGGTAGAATTAGTTCCATCCCCAAAATCCCAGAACCATAACGTAGGCATCCCTGTACTTTTATCAGTAAACTTCACATTAAATGGAGCATTTCCGGATGTGGAACTACTGGTGAAGCACGAAGCAAGTATTATTGAGGCTACATCAATAGAACCATATCCATACCCTTTCGCAACCCAATTAGAGACATTTTGATCATCTGGCCCTAAAGTATTGTTAGTTTGAGAGCTTACTTGCGTGTACGGAGAAACATTCCACATTATATTATCGTGAATATTGATAGACCCCCTCGCACGTACACTACCTATCCCGGCACTATTGTCAGATCCCCTAAAGTCATGCATGATGTTGTGATGTACATTTACATTAGTGAGTGTACTCTGCAGTTGCACACAACACCAGCCCGAGCCAGGAGTTCCTGAGGTGAATGTATTATGGTCCACTTCACAATTTATTCCGGAATCGACTCTAACACCTGTATTAGTTTGAACCTGAACATCGCAGTTAGAAACCCTACAATTTTTTGAATCTGAAAGAATAGCTACCCCATCATGTGCTGCAGAATAAAATCTACAATTATATACGGTGACATTAGTACTTCCAAAGATCTGTACACCATCATTATACAGGTAACGAGTAAACAAGATATCATGTACTTTACAGTTATTAACTGAATTTAGTTCAATACAATCCCTATATTCACCAATACCACCATCACTAAATTTACTTGCTGTACTTCTAAATTGGAGATTACATATTTCAACATTTGAAATATCTGACCCCATTATATACCCACTTTCTTCCTTTGAGTTACAGACCGAATCAGAAGAAGCAAAGATTATTGTATCGTCTCCTGCACCTTTTAATACCATGTTAGACTTTAGCACTATTGGTGCACTTATATTATAAGTGCCAGCGGTAAGGAGAACATATCCTTTGTTACCTGCTGTTGCATCAGATGCTACAGAATCTATTGCATTATTAATTACATCCTGGGCATTTGTATCAGAAGTCGGACTTACGGTCATCTCCGCGCCTAGTACAACAGGTGTGGTGATTAGAAGAAGAAACGTCACAAGCAATATGGTTTTTAGCCTTCGTGTTAGCATCTTAGCACCTTAACGTATTAGATAATTTGGCGACTTTTATTTTCTGGTTTTTTGGTTGATCACAGTCAATATATGTTAAATATAGGGAAGCTTGATAATTTAGAGACTATTGGATCTGAAAATTATCAAATGAGATTAACGATAAATTTTGAAACTCTTTCTATTATAGCGCGGATCTTATTAAAAATTATTGGGCAGTTTTTTCTAAAAAAAGATTGATATCCAGCACGTGTACAATAAAAATTCAAATTCATAGGGCCGAAAATAAAAAAATTTATAAAGGAGGTTATATATCGAAACGTACAAAAATTATTTACACCCACAAATCAGTGCAAGGGGATATAATTCAGATTTTTGCCTAACCTTTCCGACTTGGTTCTAATTGTTAATAATAGACTCATCCCAAAACTAATTTTAGTTTCAAATAAAGTTTTAAATAATTTACATTGGCGCGAGTTACATTGATTATCTAGAATCTGAAATTTAAAGACATAATTGTGACTTTTGGGGAAAAGCTCAATACTAGTGCTTGGATTCTGATATTAATCCTTAAAATTAAAATATCTATTGTTCA
>CAZFNE010000321.1:0-4073 GCA_964520335.1 uncultured Methanosarcinales archaeon
ACTAGTAATTATTAAATTGCTTTCCGGTTTATTTTGGTTTCATTTTCACTTACTTATTCCAGTTTTATTTAAAACTCTCAGCCTTCTGACGTTTTTTTCTTCTTTTATCTCATTTTCTTATCGGAATTTCACTTTTACCTGTTTTTGATCCCTATGCTTGAATCTATCTCTTCAGCTATAATTTCAAGCTCATCAAAGATTCTTTCGGAATCTTTTCGCATTTCTTCAACTGCAGCTTTGAGGCTGCCCCCCCTAAGGTATATTAGACGTTTTCTTCTATAAAGCAGGCCTGAATCATTCAGGTTCCTGAGATGATGATTTACCCTTGATATTTTTATTTCAAGATCTTCTGCAAGGGCTTCCGAAGAAGTAACCTCGTCATTTGAAAGCTTATCAAGAAGGCTAAAAATTATTCTGCGAGCTGTGTTTTCAGTATCCCTGCCTGAGGAAAAGCCAAAGCTATCGCAGAGCCATAAAAGGTCTCCTTGTAAAGTCTTAACATGTGGTTTTTCGATATTCCTCAGTATGATCTCCTTAATCATCTGGCTAATATTTTATTGAACCCAGTATATATATTTTTCTAGATTTGTAGAAATCATCTCAATTTTTTAGTCATTATGTATATTTTACTGGTAATTCTTAAATATAAGTTCCACATTATATGCAAATAGTTGGGCTTTACAGTTTAATTTATATTTAACTTGTTGAAGTCCAGATTCATTATAATTGAACTTAATATTTACTTATTTGATATTCAGCTATCTAGAATTCGGCCAATATAATTAACTCAATTAAGGCAATATTTGGGTACAAGGAGGAATAAATAGTGATTATCAAGCCTATTGGTGAAAGAGTATTGCTTAAACATCAGAAGAAAGAAGAAGTAACTAAAGGCGGAATCTATATCCCGGAATCTGCCCAGCAAGATAAAAAAGAGGGAATTGTTATTGCTGTCGGGACATTTGAGGATGGGAAAGAATTGCCCCTGAAAAAGGGAGACCGTGTAATTTATGGGGGTTACCAGGCAGACGAAATTGAAGTAGAAGACGAAAAATATATCTTTGTCGACTTTAAGGATATCCTGGCAACAATTGCAGACGAAGAATAAGATAGGAAAAATTACTCAAGTTTTACATCTAGTAAATTTCTATGTTTACATATAAATTCCAATATACAGAGACTTAAGAAGAACTTTTAATCAAGGTGAGTGAGGATGACTTCAAAACAAATAATGTTCGATGAAAGTGCCAGAAAGGCAATCTTGAGTGGTGTGGATAAAGTTGCAAATACCGTCAAGATTACCCTTGGCCCAAAAGGCCGGTATGTTGTGCTTGACAAAAGCACGAAACCTGTAGTTACAAATGACGGGGTTACCATTGCAAAGGAAATCGAACTTCGCGATAAGTTTGAAAACATGGGAGCAAAACTTGTCAAAGAAGTTGCCTCTAAAACTCAGGACAACACCGGAGACGGGACAACTACTGCAACCCTTCTTGCCCAGTGCATGATCCGGGAAGGCTTGAAAAACATCAGTGCAGGGGCAAACCCTATAGAAGTTAAGAAAGGCATCGAGATTGCAACAGAAAAGGTTGTTGGTTATCTTAAGAGCAAAAGTGTTGAGGTAAGGGGTAAGGAAAAAGTCGTACAGGTAGCCACTATATCTGCAAATAACGACGACGAAATCGGAAACCTGATTGCAGATGCCATGGAAAGGGTAGGGTACAACGGGGTAATCACTGTTGAAGACTCAAAGACAATGGAAACAAGCCTTGACGTTGTGGAAGGGATGCAGTTCGAACGTGGGTTTGTTTCTCCTTATATGGCCACAGACCCCGAAAAAATGGTATGTGAGTTTGATGAGCCCTATGTCCTGATTACAGACAAGAAAATTAACAGTATGAAACAGATTGTACCTGTACTTGAAAAAGTTGCTTCTGAAGGCCGCTCCCTGGTTATGATTGCAGAAGATGTTGATGGAGATGCCCAGGCAGCCCTGATTTTAAATATAATTCGAGGCACTCTGAAGGTTTGCGCAGTCAAAGCTCCTGGATTTGGAAATGAGAGAAAAGAGATGCTCGAAGATATTGCCGTACTCACTGGCGGACAGGTAATCAGCGAAGAAAAGGGAATGAAGCTTGAAGAGTTTGAAGACTATATGCTGGGAAGCGCCAGAAAAGTCACAGTCGATAACAACAAAACAATCATTGTTGAAGGCAGAGGCGAAAAGGCAGATATTGCAGAACGGGTCAAAGTAATCGAAGCTCAGATAAACATTGCTGATGCCGACTATAGGAAAACGGAACTCAAAAAACGCCAGGCAAGACTAGCTGGCGGAGTTGCAGTTATTAAAGTGGGGGCTGCAACCGAAACTGAACTAAAAGAAAAGAAAATGAGAATCGACGACGCCCTGAATGCTACGAAAGCTGCAGTCGAAGAAGGAGTAGTAACAGGAGGGGGAGTAAGCCTTTTCCGTGCAAGCTCGGTGCTTGAAGCTCTCAATCTCGAAGAAGATAGGCAAGTAGGGGTAAGGATAGTCCAGAGAGGTATAGAAGAACCAATTCGCCAGATTGCTACAAACGCAGGCAGGGAAGGAGCTGAGATTGTAGCAGCCATCAGGGCTGAATCCAGCGAATATTTCGGATATAATGCAAAGAAAGATACTTTTGAAGATCTCTTTGAAGCAGGAGTTATCGACCCGACAAAAGTAGTAAGGAGCGCTCTCCAGAACGCTGCTTCAATAGCCGGAATGGTGCTCACGACAGAAGCCCTGGTCACCGACTTTGACGAAGAAAAGGATGAAAAGACAGCTGCAATTATTATTTAATTGTAACTTTTCCATTTTCCATTTTTTTTCTCTGTTTTCTTTTATTTTTTGTTTTCTTTTTTCTGCTTTTTCACTTTCCTATTTTATATCTATAGTTTTGGTCTATCTTTTGAGGTTTAATTTTTTGAGGTTTAAATCCCTAACTTTTATTTTAGAATGATAATATACTTCTAGTATAGAATTTATCAATATTTATAAAATTAGTTTTAATATGACTTATTCATAATTATATTTTGTAAAAGGTTTTTTATAGCTTTGACTTAGTTCTGAATGAGACATTCCCTTCCTAGACTCCATTATAAAAAAGGTGAAAGAAAAAGATGCTTGAAATTTATTGTGATTCTTCCTTTAATGAGGGTGAAGATTCTTACATCGGCTGTACCATACTCCGAGATAACAGGCAAATTCACCAGTCAACTACAAAGATTCCTAATAATCCTGAAAGCAGTCTTCACTGTGAATTTTCAGCTCTTGATCTTGCAGTTACTCTTGCTAAAGTATTTTCTGCAAATGATAAGGAAATAATTATTTACAACGACTCAACCGAGGCTGTAAAATCTTATCAGGCAAAAAAGAAAGAGATAGAAACAGAATTTTCGGCTACCATTTATTTTGAATATATCCCTCGAGAAAAAGTAAATCAGGCAGTTGCTGACAGCCTCTCCAAAAAGTTTCCTTTCTTCCCTCTTAATATCCCCAATTATGTAATTGAATCCTTTTCGAGAAGGGAAGACATCCTTTTAGATATAGGCCAGAAAGGGGCTAATGTTTTTTACCTGGAAAAAGCTCAGGAAATGTCGACCAAAAAAAAGGTTTGTTACAGGCTCATAATTGCAAACATAGAACAAATTCTTGCAAACGATAGGACTTATCTTGTGAAAAAAGGCGGGCCAGGCACTCAGATTAAAGCTGCAGAAGCAGTGAGAAAGGACCTTTCTGAAGAATCAATTGTCTCTTCTCTTAAGGCGAGAGGAGTGAGGTTTGAGAACTCTTATTTTTTGCTGACGGACGATACCTGGGGACTTCGGAGTACGGATAATAAGGCTTTTTCCATTTTTCCCAATTCAATTCCCCATAAGATTATCTGCGATGAAGTAGACCGCTCTCCTGAAAATCTCTTTTCAAGAGCTGAAAATTTCAAATAACCTTATCTAAAATATCTTTAATTTCACTTTCTTTATTGAAGTTAAGAAAGTCTCTGACGAGTCATTTTTCTTCATTATATTCTTAAAATTATTGTTCTAGTAAG
>CAZFNE010000322.1:0-4066 GCA_964520335.1 uncultured Methanosarcinales archaeon
GACATACAAATTCGCTTTGTATAGATTGTACTGAATAAGTATTTATTTAGATTTTTTAAGAATTAAATCCATTTTTCTAAGGACTATTTTTAAATAGCATTCTTTATCATTAATAAAAAATTAAGTCGATTAATCGAAAAATATTTAAATGAAGTCGTATAATCTCTTCTTATTAATTTTTTATTAGTTTAGGGTTTGGGGATTTTTATGAAAATGCGAGTTATCAGTTCACGAAATGAGATTTCGTCTATGAACCCAAAAGAAAAGGTTGTCCATTTTGCATTCAGGCCTTCAAATAAAGATATTTTCTTGCTTGTTGAGTCCTGTCCTGAACTTGAAGTAATCCAGCTTCCGTCCTCATATAAGAAAACGGTTTCAAAAGCTATAGAAATATTCCTGGAAATGCAAAAAGTCCAGTTATTTGAGGGAGACGTCTGGGGCCATAGAAAGGATCTTAATGAATATTATGTATTCCCTTCTTCGGTGCTGACTAAATTAAAAATCCTTGAAGAAGAAGGTATTCCGGAAGAGAAGATTACAACTAAAGTGGCAAAAGAATTCAAGCTTAATCCTAAAATGGTTAACTATATTCTGGAAAGCAAACAGTTGTTTAAAAATCAAGGCTAAAGCTATGTACAAAGAAAAAAACAAAACTAAACCAAAAACGAAAAAATAAAATTTTCGAAATAACTCTTTTTTTCAAATAAAAACTGTCAAAGCACTCGAAGGCATGAGTAATTAATTACAGTTCTATTAAAAAATTAGATGCCAGATGGGCATCTGAATTCTTTTATAGGTTTGTTAAATTAGAAATTTGGATTTAGATTCTACTCACAGTTTTGTTTATGTTAATTAATTTATGCTAATTTTTTTATTTTATTCTCTTCATTTTATGCTCTTTATTTTATGCTCTTTATTTTATGCTCTTCTTACCTCTTGTTTTTAACTAAGCTCCTTATTAATTTTCATGTAAGTTCTTTATTAAAATACTTGTCATAAGAGGTCATATCAAAATGGCCGTGTCCGCTCAGATTAAAGAGAATAGTTTTTTCTTCGCCTGTCTGTTTGCATTTAAGAGCTTCATCGATTGCACAGCGAATTGCATGAGAAGACTCCGGAGCAGGAACAATCCCTTCGGTACGGGCAAACTGCACGGCTGCATCAAAGACAGGATACTGGTCATATGAGACAGCTTCAATGAGCCCTTCAGCACAGAGTTTGCTCACAATAGGGGAATCTCCATGGTAGCGAAGCCCTCCTGCATGAATGGCAGGTGGAATATGTTTATGGCCGAGAGTATACATCTTCAAAAGCGGAGTCATTTCAGCAGCATCCCCAAAATCATATTTGTATTCTCCTTCTGTCAGGGTCGGGCAGGCTGAAGGTTCGACTGCAATCACTCTTGCATTCCCTTTTCCTTGAATCCTATCTTTAATGAATTCGAGGCCAATCCCTCCAAGGTTGCTCCCTCCTCCACAACAGCCGATAACTATATCAGGATAAGTTTCAACCTGTTCAAGCTGTTTTTTACATTCGGCCCCTATGACCGTCTGGTGAAGCACTACATGGTTAAGTACACTTCCCAGGGAGTATTTTGTGTTCGCATGGGTCACAGCATCTTCTACGGCCTCACTGATTGCTATTCCCAGGCTGCCCGGTGTATCAGGCTGCTCTTCAAGGACTTTTCTTCCGAATTCAGTATCCGGGCTTGGGGAGGGGACAACGTTTCCTCCCCAGACTGTCATTAAAGATTTCCTGTACGGTTTCTGGTAGAAGCTGGAACGGACCATATAGACTTTACATTCAAGCCCAAAGTAATTGCAGGCAAGGGCCAGCGCACTTCCCCACTGGCCTGCCCCCGTCTCGGTTGTAATCCTTTCCGTGCCTTCTTTCATATTGTAATAAACTTGAGGAATAGATGTATTCGGCTTGTGGCTGCCAGCAGGGCTTACCCCTTCGTTCTTATAATATATTTTTGCGGGTGTCTTTAGGAGTTTTTCAAGCCTATGAGCCCTGTAGAGAGGGCTTGGCCTCCAGAGTTTATATATTTCGAGCACTTCGTTTGGAATATCGATATATCTCTCACTGCTCATTTCCTGCATTATCAAAGCTTTAGGGAAGATTGGTTCAAGAGCCTTCGGGCTTATAGGTTCACAAGTTCTTGGATCAAGAGGTGGATCAATAGGAGAAGATAAGTCTGGAAGGACATTATACCACTGAGTCGGCATCTCATTTTCATCAAGGATTATTTTAGTCTGCTCCATAAGTTGTCTCCATAAATCGTTTGTACAAAATCGTACCTAAATGTATTTAATTGTTACCCAAATCTCAAAGTAGGCCTGCGTGTATCAATTATGTACTGCAAAAAACCATAGTAGAAGATTGTTCCTACATTTTTGATAGGAATCAGAATAGAATCAGAAAACTGGAATCAGAGAATTGGAATTAAAAAATTAAACTCAAAAAATAAAAATCAGAAAATCAGGGTTTAACATAGAAAAATCAAACCTAAAAATAGTTATTAAATTTTATATTTTTTTAAAGTAAGGGACACAGTTTAATTTAACTATTCTTCCGGTTTTGCTATAAATTATCCTTAATTTTTCTACAATTACCCCCAAATTATCCTGCAAATCTACTCTATCACTACTCTAATTTTTCTGCAAGGCTCACGGCAAGTTTTGCAACTTCGGTTGCATTTCTACCAAGGACACGTATCATGGGTTCTATTCCTATACTGCCTTTATCATAAATTACTGTTGGAACCTTCCCATATTTTTTAATTGCTTCTTCAGTACCCCTATCCATATCCCACTCTATATTATTGATATTTTCAGGCTCTTCCCCTCTCTCAAAAGAAGATATTTTCAGGCCTGCTCTTTCACACGCGGATAGGTTTTTTTCTGAATATTTTATATTAATTACTGCCCTTATTCTGGGGTCGTACTGAAGAGCAGAAAGTAGAACTCTTCCCATATGCCTGCTGGCTCCAAAATTTATGCAACCTACAGGAATCATCCCTTTTCTGCCTTTTATTATTCTGTCTTCTACGGCAGCAACTTTGTCTAAACTATCTGCCCCCGGAATTGCCATTGCTATATTACATCCCACCTCAGGGATAAGTTTCAAAAATTGGGGACTTGCTTTAAGAATAGAAACGGCTTCTTTCAAATTGTCCAGCACAAAAAAACGTTCTTTGTCTTCTAGAGTTGATCCAAGGGGATTTACAGGGCCAACTCCTTTTCCAACAGGCTGGCTCTTAAGGATTGCCTGTTCTACAAATTTCTTTGCCTTTTTAGCTGCCTCCTGCAAATTTTCTCCTGAGGCAAGATATGCAGTCATTGCCGCAGCATAAGTGCAGCCGGAGCCGTGGGTTCCTCCTTTAACGAAAGTTCCTGGAATTCGCGTAAACGTATCAGTGCCAGCTTCATAGAGCAGGTCGGTGGCATCGAGGTGCCCTCCTGTAACAATTACTGAGTTTACCCCAAATTCGGCTATTTTCCTGGAAGCAGTTCTTGCATCTTCCGGCGTTTTTACAGGAATGCCTGCAAGAGCACCTGCTTCGGAAGCATTCGGGGTTGTAACTTTACACAGGGGAAGCAATTCTTCGATTAGCACGGATAGAGCTTCTTTTCTTAAAAGGTCCCCTCCTGCCTCAGCTGCCATAACAGGATCGATTACAAGGGAAAGGTTATGTTTTTTAGTCTGCTTCGCAACCGTCTTTATAATCTCAGACGAGGCTAACATTCCTGTTTTTGCCCATTTGATTTCCATATCTTTACAGACTGTATCTATCTGGCTGGAGACAACTTCAGGTGGAAGATCAAAGGTGCTCATTACGCCTGTAGTATTCTGTGAAGTAACCGAGGTAATTGCAAAGGTCCCATGAACTCCTAGGGCAGCAAAAGTTTTCAGGTCAGCAGCAATTCCAGCCCCTCCTCCGGAATCCGAGCCTGCAATTGTCATTACTATTGGCGGTGTTAGTAATCTGGATTTTTCTGTCATACATCTTCCTTTAAAGATTTATCTTTTAATTTTGAATATTAATTATTGGATATTAATTATT
>CAZFNE010000323.1:0-4023 GCA_964520335.1 uncultured Methanosarcinales archaeon
AAAGTACTTTCATTTATTTGGGCATGTTATTCAAAGAATATCATGTGCGTTTTTTCTTTCTTTTTTCTTTCTCTTTTCTTTCTCTTCTGAGTTTCAACCATTTTTCACGTCAATAGATTTATAATAAAAAACCTCCGAGTATTGTGCCATGATAGATCCTGTTAACAATTTCAAGATCCCTGAAGAGTGGATTGTTCGTACAGGACTGCCCAGGGAAGAGCTTGAAAAAGAAGTAGCATCCGGAATGATTGTGGTTCTGAGCGACGGATCTGTGCTCAAACGTGGATACACTACAGGAACCACAGCCAGTGCTGCTGCAAAAGCCGCTGTGCTTTCCCTTAAAAGAAAAGTCGATAAAGTTTCTGTTCCCACATCAGTAGGATTAAGAGCCTATTTAGAAGTCAGCGAATCTTCCACAGGCCGTGCAGTTGTAAAAAAGATCCCCAATGACCACGAATCCGATATTACCCGCGGGCTTGAATTCGTAGGCGAAGCAAAAGAAGCCAATGAAATCCGAATTATCGGAGGCAAAGGCATAGGAATTGTAAAAAGGGATGGGCTTCAGGTTGCAAAAGGCCAGCCAGCAATCAATCCAAAACCCATGGAGCAGATAAGGGATGCAGTGCAGGAAGCTGTAGAAGAGCTTGGCCTCAAAGGGGCAGAAGTCACTATTTCCATTCCCGAAGGAGAGAGAATCGGAAAGGAAACCCTGAACAGCCGGATAGGCGTTGAAGGCGGGATTTCCGTACTGGGAAGCACTGGTTTTGTTGAACCCTGGAACGACCATCTTGGAGAGATGAAAGGAGACCTTATCCGCTGCACCGATAAAGTTGTTTTAACTACAGGCCGGATTGGGATGCGCTATTCCCACATGCTTTTTCCCGATTACACAGTGGTTATGGTCGGAAGCAGGATCTCAGAAGGGCTTGATTATGCATCAGGAGACATTATTATCTGCGGGCTCCCGGGCCTTGTCCTGAAATGGGGAAACCCTGAGATGCTTGAAGGCAGCGGATATGCAACCGTAGTTGAAATGCTTGAAAAAGCTCCTGAACATGAACGCTTAAAAGAAGCGTTTGAGATGGCTGTCGAAAAAGGCAAAGGTGCAAGAATTGTAGTAATTGACAGGGATGGCTCTGTGCTTATGGACAGCAAAAATAAGAAGTAAAAATTTAAAAAGCGAAATTAAAAACTGAATGCTAATTCAAATTTGTTAATTCAACTAATAGAAGGAAATTAACGCAAAAAGCGGCACCCAAAGGAAGAAAAAAGAAATAAAGAAGAAAAAAATAAAGAAGGGAAAAAATTATGATAGTGGTAGGAGTCGGAGTTGGGCCTGGAATGCTCACGGAAGAAGGAATAAAAGCAATTAAACAGGCTTCAGTAGTTTATGGGGCAGGCAGAGCCCTTGAACTTGCCCAGGCCTATATAACCTGTGAGGCAAAACCGATTAAAGACTATAAATCTCTCCATCTCCTGCCCGCAGATGCAGTTGTCCTGTCTACAGGAGACCCGATGTTTTCAGGGCTCGGAAAGTTTGCAGGGGAAAAGGATACCGTAATTCCTGGAATCTCTTCTATGCAGGTAGCCTGTGCGCGCACAAAAGTAAATTTAACGAATCTCTGTGCAATTACAGCACATGGAAGGGATTTTGAGCCTGCAAAAGCTGAAATCATCCGCGAATTAAAGAATGGGAGAAATATTTTCCTGCTCCCTGAAGAAAAATTCGGTTCTCTTGAAGTTGCTGAGATTTTAAGAGAACTGGCTATAGAAGCCGAGCTTTATACCTGTGAAAACCTTGGCTATCCTGAAGAAAGAATTGCAAAAGGCACTCCTGGAAATCCGCCAATTGCAGAAACTATTCTTTATGGACTTCTTATTGTGCAAAGAACATAAAGAGTTAGAATAAACATTATTTGCACAGTGGAATTAGCATAATAGAACCGGCAGAACCGCAAAACCTGCAAAACCAATAAAACCTGTAAATCCTTTCGAACCTCTGGAACGGATAAACCCCCTGCAACTGGTGGATCAAATGAAACCTATGCATCAACTGAGGAATTTTTTGAAAGCATAAGGTCGGTAGCCCTTTTTTCAGTAAAAATCTTAAATTAATCCGATTTTAATTTAATCTAATTTTAATCCTAATTTAATTTTAACCCTAATTGTAACCTAAACTTAATCTCACTCAATCCCGCTTCTTTAACTAGCCTGAAAAATCAGCCCATTATAAGACGCATAACAAAATAAAAGATCAAATCGCCGAAAACAATAGTGGTAATGAAGCCTGCAGTGATTGGAATCATAAACGGAAGCCCAGGAGTTACCCAGACATCTTTTCCGATTAGCCCTTTTTTCATGTATTCTTCAAGTTCAGGTCTCTCATTTGCGTCAAAATTCAGGCCTGTCCGTGAGAAGCTTTTTTTCAGGGTTCCTGTTTCGTCAAGCTCAAATTTTTCAAGTAAGCCAATGTATTTTTTATTTTTTAATGAGCTGATTTCAGTCATGTATCCGATAAACATGAAATGAGGCGTTTTGATCATTTCAGGCGAGAAATGCAGAAGATTATAGCAGAATATACATAGGGGAACCAGGATTGTCAGAAGAAGAGCATTTTCCAGAACCGTGAAAGTAAAAAACCCTATTACAGGGATTCCAAGCAGGGGAAAGACTTCTCCGGAGTAATGCAGGACCGGATAGAGGGGAAAGAGTACAGAAAGTACCATTAATCCTTTTGCGTCCCCACCCCCGAAAGCTCCAAGCTGGAATAATAGATAAATTGAAACAGAAACAATAATTCCGGATAAAAGCAAAGCTTTAACGTAAGGGATTCCCTCTGTAAAAATTTCGTAAAATACAAATATCAAACCCGTTAAAAGCATGTATTTCCAGACTTTATTTGAAACTCTACGGGTTTTTATATCCGAATAGCATGAGTACAGAAGAAAAGGCATGCTGAAAAGTATTTTAAGGATTTCTATCATTTCAACCCTGCAATAAAATTATTTTAATTTGTATACATATTCATATTTATTACTTATTTATTTTATTGTTCCTGTGCTCATTATAAACAAACATAAGGGAAAAAATAATGAAAAAACTTTAAAGCTATAAGAAAAGAAAAATTAGAATAGCGAATTATAACCATGTTTAGATTTCAAATTCACGAAACCCGATTTTGGGAAACTTTACCAAAAATAGCAAGCGATAACCTTATACATAAGAAGATATATTTTATCGTTGCTTACGCTTATTAATTTTGATATGCATTTTATAGACTTTGGGCTCGTGGTCTAGACGGTTATGACGTCGCCTTCACACGGCGGAGGTCCTGAGTTCGAATCTCAGCGGGCCCACTTCTTTTCTGATTTAGAGGTATTAAAACCTCTTTTTCTAATTCCTCAATTCTTGCTCCAAGATCCGGTTTTACTTCTAGTTGTGCAATGTTTATTTCCGATTGTGGTAGCCTTATTAGAGGATATGTAATCTCTGTTTTGCCTGATGTTTTATCACTTTAGATTTTCCTAAAGGCTTCGTCTTTCACCTATAAGATATCAAATTAAATGTTGCAAAACCTTTACATAACTAAATATTCAGGTCATTTAAGAATTGTAGAGTACATGCAATTCGAGATTTTACCGTATTTATCAAAAATAAGAAAAGCAAAGAAAAACTCCAATGAGGGCATAACCTCTTAGTTTTCTATCACAATAGAATATTTAGTAGCTAAAAAGAAAAAACGTTTTTAAATATACAACTTTCAGAATCTTTTTTTACATCCTGTATTTTTATTTAGGACTTTAAGTTAGCTAATCGTCCCCATGTAGATATCTGCATTTCCGTTTCTCCAATCAGTCCAGACAATTCTTTTCCCATAGATCTCAGGGTCGAGTTGATCGTACTTATTGGTAGTATGCATTTGTTTACGGGTAACTAGATCATAAGTATAGATATCCCAGTTACCATTACGATTATCCTGCCATACTATAATGTTTCCGTAGATATCAGGAGATACCGAATCTG
>CAZFNE010000324.1:0-4023 GCA_964520335.1 uncultured Methanosarcinales archaeon
GAGAAAGTATTTTAATCTAATTTACAAAAAATACCTCAACCGCGTAAGTCCTATACAAGGTCACGACTCCAGTTTCCAAGATGTGCCATTTTTTGAGCTTCAGCAAGCCCTTTCTCACTTTCTTTCACTCTCTCGTAGGCTTCTTCAAGCTTTGCCGTACGTTTCTTTACTTTTTCTTCCAGGTTTTCATATGCCATTTTAAGGGCTTCTTCTGCCTGCTTGCGTCTGGTAACGTCCCTGAAAATTCCTGCAAATTTTCCCTTCTCAGGGCTAAAAACGTGAATGTCGATATACCTGTTAGCTACATGGCTAAAAAATTCAAAGCTGGTTGCTTTTCCTGAAAAAGCTACTTCTCCGTACTTTTCTATAATAAGAGGATCTGCTTTATGGAATATTTCCAGATGGGATTTGCCCAGGACTTCTTCCTTTTTTACTCCGACATGGGACTCAAAAGCAGGGTTGACTTCAAGAAAGCGGTAGTCCTGGGCTTTTGCATTCTCGTCACAAATAATTTCTGCCAGGAAAAAAGCCTCGGTTATGTTTGTAAAAAGCAGCCTGTACCGTTCTTTCGACTGTAATATATTCTTTTCCTGTTTAATGTTTAATGTTTAATCTGGCCTGTAATTATCCCCAAAACTATTAACCAGCCAGAATAAAAATTACAATAATTACAATGTACACTGCTGCCATATTCCAAACAGATTCGGGAAGCACGTACTCGCAAGTCAAAAGAGTAAGAATTGAAGCAAATAAAAAGGAAATAATCAATTGGAGCCCATCATAAGAGGACATATAATTATAACGGATTGCTAATAATAAAAAATGAATCATTAACAGCAAAATTCTTTTTATGTTGAATATCTCTGTTTGAACAATCAATTTACTGTTATGGAATAAAAGAAAACTTTCTATCAGTTAGGCTTATTTATTACCCTGTTTTCATTTCTGTGTCATTTCAAGTTCTACAAATTTTGTATTATAGTTAAAAAACAACAACACCAATCCCTCAAATAAGCCATAACTAAGTGCATTTAGTCAGTAGATACTTATTCCATTAATCCTAAGATTCTATTAGTATTTTATCATTTAATCTATTTTATAATATAAGGGGGTAATTAATTGAGCGAATCGAATTTAGTTGAAATTGATGATAAAACCTGGGAGCATCTGGTGGAAAAGTCCTCAAAGGCAGTTATTGTAATGTTTTATGGCCCCGAATGCCCTTATTGCGAATTAATGATGCCTTATTTTGTGAATTCTGCACAGGAATTCAAGAATGCCGCAGTTTTTGCCCGAATAAATATTACAACAAACCCTTGGACCGCAGAAAGGTACAGGATTCAGGGGATTCCGACATTCAAATCCTTCTGTTGCGGGAGGTCTGTATGGGAACAGGTGGGCGAAATAAATCCTTCCGCGCTGAAAAGCGCAATTGAAAATACGGTCAATTACGGGGAAGAATGCGTAAGAAAAAGCACCCCGGTCGGGCAGGATATGACAGGCTATATGTGAGAATTTATATCTAAAGATCGAAATTAACGAAGTTCGATATAGATTGAAAACAAAGAATTTTTCGCAGGCAAAAACGATAAGAAGATAGCAGTAAAAAGAAAGCAGCAGAAAGAAAAAAGAAAAAGGCAATTATACAATGGTACTGACAGAGAAATGTAAATTTAGGAGACCTGGAGGCCCTGTACTTTCCTGCATCCCCCAATACAGCCTTCGAATATGCTCCCCCAAGTTTCTTCGAAGAAGTGCAAATGGCCCCAGGTAATTATTATGGTGTTGTAGAAATTCCACCTCACTCCCCGACCTATTTCCTATCTCCAGATATAACATTATACTATTAACTATTTTAAATTAATTCTGTAAAAAATTGTTTGCAAAGGAATCGTTTTTTAAAACAAAAGATTTCAAAGCCGGAAAAGAATTTAACGATTTTTATCCAGTGTATTTTTTATAAATACACGGATAAATCTCACTTGATCCTGATTCCCTTTTCCTTCACTGGTTTTTCTATATTATTAAACCAGATTGTAAATTCTGTCCCTTTATCTCTTCTAAGCTCTATACAGCCGTCGATTTGCTCAACAAGGAGGTTTATATGCTGGAATCCAAGGGTTTCGGATTCCTGGAAGCTTATTCCTTCCTCAAGCCCTCTTCCATTGTCGCTGACTCTGAACAGGTAATGGTAACTCCCATATAATTTGCATTCGCCTCCAGATCCAAGATTTTCCGTTTCCTGAGGAGTTTTTTCCACGCTTTTCAAAACCAGGGTGATCTGTCCCTTTTTACCTTCAGGAAAGGCATGTTTCAGGGAATTTGAGATGAGCTCGTTTACAATAATTCCAAGAGGAATTGCCGTGTCCATGCCAAGATATGCCTGCTCAAGTTCCGTTTCCAGGCTGATGTCTTCTTTTCTGAGGTTGTATGAACGGAAGAGTTCTCCAGTTAACTTCTGGAGGTAAGCGGAAAATCCAGGGAATCTGCCCCTTTACTTTTGTAAAGCTCTTCATGGATAAGCGCCATTGAGATTACGCGGTTCTGGCTCTTTCAACTGCTGCCCAAGTTCGTTCAGCTATTTCTACAGCCAATTCCACCTCAAAGCCTGTCCAGTTCCGTGGGGTGGACTGCGTAATACAAAGGATCCCTACAGGCTTTCCGTCTTTTATCACCGGTACGTCAATGTAAGAAATTATCTTCATCTCAACGCAGAGCTGTCTTAGATTCTCATCCATTAGCTCAGTTGTATTCGAGTCAGAAACAACAAAAGGACGGCCAGCATCTATTACGGCTTTAAAGATTGGCATGGTGCTGAGCGAATATACGCCAGCAACCGAAGGAAGATCATCTTCTGAAGCATTTCGCCTGATTATTGAGGAATCTCCCTCAATTTCGCAGTAGTAGCACCTGTCCGCTCCAAAATAATCCATGGCTGAACGTGTAGCAATTGCCTGGATTTCAACTGCATCTGATAGTGGGCGAATTGCGTCACTTAATTTTAGGAGAAATGCCTGCCTCTCCTCGCTTTCACGCAGTATTTCTTCTGTTCGCTTACATTCTTCAATTTCAGTCTCAAACTGCATATTGGAATACATAAGATCAGCAGTTCGTTCCTTGATGCATTCACCAAATCCTTTGCACGAATTGAACCAGGCTTCTTCAGCTTTCTCCCGTTTCCCGCTGTTTATGATTTTCTGGTTCTTAAAACTCCCAAGCTGCTTCCAGCTCCCTTCTTTTTTGACTAAGGAGAATTCGTGAGCCCCAATAACCTCAAAAACTTCACATGAACTGTATTTTTCAAGCGAATAAGTGCACAGCGCTGTCATCTGGCTGGAACGTATAATCTCATCGATCTCTTTTTCGTAATCAAGGAAGGAATTGTTTTCTTCTTTTTCTTGGCTCTTCGCTGTTTTGTATGGGTTGAAAATAATTCATTAGTTACACAGTTGCCCGATTGAAATGAAAAACATTGAGCTTGAATCTGATTTTCGATAACAAATGATTCTAAATTTTGGGCATATTACTTCAATATTTAGGAAATGAATATAAGTTACCCACTCGAAACAGCGAAGAGCCTTTTTCTTTTAGCCAGAAATTATCCTGTGCCAATTTCAGGCCAGAATAGCCCCTATTAAGGGCCTGATTAAGTTTTTCAACCCAGAAATTTAATAAGGGTTCCTGTAATCCGGGATTTTTAAATTCTGTATCCAGCGCTGCCCTGGAGAAAAGTTCAATCTGAGCTTTTTTGAGATAAGTGTTAAGATCAGGAATAGATTTTTTCAGGCTTTGTTTTGCCTTTTTTATGGAAATATCCTCTGGTAGAATCCAGATACAAAATTCTCTGTTTTCAAGCCCGGCTTTGAGATAAGGAACAATTATCTCGTCTAAATCCTCTCTTGTATGGTAGAATAAGCAGGCATGTACCCCCTGTGATATATCCTCATGTATATTGCTACCAGTGTTCCTGAAAACCTCTTCCATACTCACCTTCTTCCGGCATATTCTGATCAAAGTATAAAC
>CAZFNE010000325.1:0-3999 GCA_964520335.1 uncultured Methanosarcinales archaeon
GCAGCTTCAAGGTTCATGTTGTTAATTCCTCGGCATTTATAAGACCTTATTTAAAGATTAATTTGGATTTAAACCTAGATCTAATACTTTTAGAATATTTTAAGACATATTTAGTCTTAGTTAACTTTTTGGCCTGTTTATTGATAAGTTATAAAAATCAAGATTAAATTAATAATGAATTAAGAATGATCGAGATTAATCGAGATCAAATTAGAATCGAATCAGGATTAAATCAAAATCAAGATTCGAATGGTAAATAATGTTCCAATAATATGATATTTTGGGTCAGTTATAGAGTGAAAAATAGGCATGATAAGAAAGTGGCATTAAATATTTTTGAAATAATTAAACATTTTAAAAGGAATTCTTTTGAAAAACAAGCGATGAATAAATTTATTAAATAAATAGAGAGAATAGAGAGGAGTAGAGGCAATTAAAGGGCGCAAACAATATTATAACGAAAACAGAATAATATAAGTAAATGTTATAGAATTAATTTACTACTCGAGAGCTTTAAATACGCTCAAATATATGAGCTAAAGTCCAGAAAGGTCTAAATTAAAGTATTTGTCTTTATGAGCAGGAATTATTCGAGCTTAAAACCAGGCTTATAAGTATCTCCGTAATAGCAAAGAACGTTTTCATATGCAATTCAGGAATCACTCTATAAAATAAAAGTTGCCAGGGACAGGCATTGAAATAAAAAGAGCATCTAATATAGAAATCAATAGAACGAAGGATTTCTTGATACGAATTCTAAATGAAAATCAGGTTTTAAGTCAATTTATTTTGCAGGTCGATTTAAATCGATTCATTGGAGAATTGAAGAGTTATTAGATAGAACTATTAAACGGGTAAATTAATAAAGCAGAATTATGAGTGAATCTAAAGTCATTGGATTCAATTTTGGATTTAAATTACCAGATATAAATTCAGAACAAAATATAATAATTAAATAAAGAAATGCTGGCTGCTTGAATTAAATCAAAGTTATTCTAATCAAATTAAAGCTACTATAATTAAATTAAAACCATAATAAAACTATAATAGACAACTTTTTTTGGGATGACCTATGGAAGAAATACAATTGAAAGTTGAAAAGGCATATCCTATTGATCTTGGTAGAGGGATTATTCGACTGGACCCTACAGCATTGCTGAAACTTCAGCTTTCTCCAGGCGATATTGTAGAAATAAGGGGGAAGAAAAAAACCACAGCAAAGGTGTGGAGAGCAGACAGACAGGACTGGGAGCAGGGACTTGTCCGGATTGACAATTTTATTCGGCAAAATGCAGGCGTCTCTATTGGCGAGAAAGTAACAATTAGAAAGGTAGATGCCCCTGAGGCAAAAAGGCTTATCCTAGCTCTTCCGGAAAGCATGAATCAGGGAGGGCCTGAACTTCAGTTTGGAGAACATGCAAACGAGATTATAAAAAGGCATATTCTCAAAAGACCTGTTTTTAAAGGGGATATTATTCCGATAATAAATTCCATGTCTCAGCCTATGACTGAGTCCCTTACTACAAGCCAGGTAATTCCTCTGGTTGCAGTTGATACCGAGCCTTCAAACACAATTGTCCTTATTACTGAAGCAACATTAATTGAGCTTCGGAAGAAACCTGTCCAGGGATATGAGAAAGCAACACGCGGTGTAACGACCTATGAAGACATCGGGGGCCTTGGCGATGAAATTATGCGGGTCAGGGAAATGATAGAACTTCCTATGAAACACCCTGAGCTTTTCGGGCACCTTAATATAGAGCCTCCAAAAGGGGTTATTCTCTACGGCCCTCCAGGTACAGGAAAGACCCTGATTGCAAAGGCTGTAGCTAACGAATCAGGAGCAAGTTTCCATTATATTGCCGGGCCTGAGATCGTAGGAAAATTCTATGGGGAAAGTGAGGAAAGGCTTCGTAAAATCTTTGAAGAAGCTACTCAGGATGCTCCTTCAGTCATTTTCATTGATGAAATCGACTCTATTGCGCCAAAGCGAGAGAACGTAACAGGCGAAGTCGAAAGGAGAGTAGTTGCCCAGCTTTTAACCCTGCTTGACGGAATGGAAGAAAGAGGCCAGGTTGTGGTTATAGGTGCAACCAACCGCGTAGATGCAATTGACCCAGCCCTCAGGCGCCCAGGCAGATTTGACAGGGAAATCCATATCGGAGTACCTGATACCAAAGATAGGTACGAAATCCTGCAAATCCATACAAGAGGCATGCCTATCGAAAGGGACGAAGGCATAGAAAATGGAGGAGCTGAAGCCGAGCTCGACGAAGCTGCAATAGAAAGGGACAGGAAGGAAAAGACAAACAAGTACCTGATGTATCTGGCCGAAAGAACTCAGGGCTTTGTGGGTGCAGACCTGCTTGCCCTTGTTCAGGAAGCTGCTATGCGCTGTCTAAGGGAAAACCTGCCTGACCTTGACCTCGAAATCGAAGCAATTCCTCCTGAAAGGCTTGAAAAGATCGTTGTTACCAAGAAAAACTTTGAAGATGCCCTGATGGAAACTGAACCCTCGGCTCTAAGGGAGATCTTTGTAGAGACGCCTACGGTTACCTGGAATGATGTAGGGGGATTGGATGAAGCAAAACAGTCGATCGTTGAGGCTGTTGAGTGGCCGATTAAAAGTCCTGAGAAATTTATTCAGATGGGTATAAAAGCTCCAAGGGGAATTCTGCTTTATGGCCCCCCAGGAACCGGGAAAACCTTAATAGCTCAGGCTGTCTCCAAAGAATCAAATGCCAACTTTATAAGTGTTAAAGGGCCTGAAATGTTTTCAAAGTGGCTTGGAGAATCGGAAAAAGCTATAAGAGAAACTTTCAAGAAGGCACGGCAGGTTGCACCCTGTGTAATTTTCTTTGATGAAATCGATTCGGTTGCTTCTATGCCAGGCATGGAATCTACAGATAGTCATACCTCAGAGAGAGTGCTTAACCAACTCCTTTCTGAAATGGATGGGCTTGAGACTCTCAAGGATGTGGTAGTTATTGCTGCAACTAATAGGCCTAACCTGCTTGACCCTGCAATCCTGCGGCCAGGCCGATTTGACAGGTTAGTTTTTATAGGTGCCCCTGACCGTAAAGGCAGGCTCAAGATCTTTAATATCCATACGAAAAACACTCCTCTGGCAGAAGATGTAGACCTTGAGGCCCTTGCCGATATTACAGAAGGATATGTAGGCGCGGATATCGAGTCTGTTTCCAGGGAAGCTGTAATGATTGCTCTCAGGGAAAATTTCGATGCAGAAAAGGTTGAAATGCGGCATTTCCGAGATGCCCTGAAGAAAGTAAAGCCCACTATAACAGAAAATATTTCTCAGTTCTATGAGAAAATCGAAGCCCAGTTTAAAGGCGGGCAGAGACTTACAGACACGGCTGGCTATATAGGGTACAGGTAATTATACAGATATTATCTGTACTTCAATTTTGCACAGCTCATGAGAAAATTACGTTGATTTGAGTATAAGCAACCTATGCGGACAAAGAGTTTGAGTACAGATTCCAGAGTCCATTAAGCTTACTTATAAAAGACTTAAATGCATAACTCTTTAAAGTAGAAACTCTTAAAAGAAAAAGTTTTAAGAACAATTCCAAATAAAATACTTAAAGTAAAACTCAAAACAAATTTAAGATGAGTTAAAAATAAGCTTAAAAAAGCTTAAAATAAAAGTCCCAGCTTTACTCAAATCCGCATAATATCCAGTATAGTATTCACGACGGAGACAAGATAAAAATGTCTAAAGTATTTGCAAGGAACCTTCTCTTCAATAAGCAAGTAATGGCTACCGACGGAACTGAGATAGGAACGCTGAGCAACGTTGTAGTCGAAATCAAAGGAGGAAATGTTATTGACCTTATGGTCTCCCCAAATCCAGCCTTTGATATCTCAAGGTACAGAAAAGCCGATAATTTTATCCTTATTCCTTTCAGCTCGGTAAGTGCTATCAAAGATTACATAATAATAGATAAAATGAAAGCAAAGGCAAATTAAATATATAGA
>CAZFNE010000326.1:0-3978 GCA_964520335.1 uncultured Methanosarcinales archaeon
TCCCTGGAAAAAAGCCAGTCCACTCCTATGATAAGCTTCCTGAATTCAATGCAGGCAATCTGCATGACCGTAGTAAAATGGAGTATGTCTCTTGCCCCGATTGCTGTTTTTGGACTTCTGACGAAATTTACTCTCAAATTCGGGATAGAAGCGCTTATGGGAATGGCTGTGTATGTGGGCACTGTCCTTGCAAGTCTTTTGATCCTGATGGGCTTTAACCTCCTCATTGTCTTTTTTGTTGCCAGGTACAATCCCTTAACTTTTCTAAAAGCAATTCGGGATGTTATGCTACTTGCTTTTTCTACTTCAAGTTCTGCAGCAGTTATGCCTCTAACCTTGAAAACTGCAGAAGAAAAGCTGGGAGTAAAGCCGTCGGTTTCCCAGTTTGTAATTCCTTTAAGCGCAACTATGAACTTGAACGGGACAGCGCTTTATCAGGGTGTGGCTACGGTTTTTCTTGCCCAGATTTTTGGGATAGAACTTGGCCCCCTACAGCTCCTGGTGGTAATGATTACAGCGGTTACGGCTTCCATAGGAACTCCTTCGATTCCTGGGGTTGGGCTGGTCATACTTTCTGTAATCCTTAGCAGCGTCGGGATTCCCACAAGTGGAATTGCTCTTATTATGGGAGTTGACAGGATCCTTGATATGAGCAGGACTGCGGTTAATGTTACGGGAGACCTTGTTACCTGCAAAGTAATAGATCGCATCCTTGGTAGAAAAAATGCAGATAAAGTAAAAGCCGAGCAAAAAGTCCCGGAAAAGGCAATTGGGGCAAAGCCCAATGAAGAACAGATTGGAGAGAAGGTAATAACCGGTTCGGATCCTTCGTCCCTTAAAAGTCCCCGTATCTAATATCTGGTATTGAATTTGCGTTATGAACAGCCAAATAATGTGATGAGCAAAATAACATTTTAAAATAAGTCTTGAATAAAAATTCTCACTGATTGTTATTAAAAAATTAAGTAAAATCTTGAAAAAGAGCTTATACCCCTCTCTTCATTCTATACAGTTCGATTGCTTTTTTGACCCTTTCCTCCTCAAGCATTCCAGTAGTAGAAGCAGTTTCAAAAAATCTCTTTGGAAAAGTAAGGTTCTCATATTTGAAACCGAATTTCTTTTTCAGCTCAATTTTTTTTCTGAAAACCTCTTTTCCTAAAGCTTTAAGCTCATTCTCTGTACGTTCTATTCCCAGACTTTTAAGAGCCTGGATTATATTTTCATATGTATAGACATTTCTTCCAAATAGGCAGGGAACGAGGCAGTTCAGGAGATTCCTGCGGTCTTCCTCATCAATTACATAGTCAACAACCTGCTCGTCTGTAATTGGGTAATTAAACGCTTTCTGATCAGCTGCATAGCCTGCATTGTCAAGATGAGAATGTCTGGGGCCTACAGCAAGGCCCAGGATATTTCCAAGCCCTGTATGATATCCTGGAATTTCCAGGCCTCCAATTTGGACTGCAAAATCTTCTCCCCCGTATTTTTTTGAAGCGTAGACAACCCCTTTTCCAAGAGCTGCGTAAAACTCATTTGGAGCCTTTACTACAAGCTCGATGGCTTTAAGATATGCTGCCTTGTCTCCCCAGGATAGTTTAAGCCCAAGGGTTTCGGCTGTGGAAATTTTTCCCTGCTCGAGCATTTCCGTAGCCCAGGCAAGCACAACTCCCATGCTGATTATGTCAACTCCGGCTTTTTCACAGGCATCAATTAGTTCCAGCACAGCTTCCGGGTCTGCCACGCCAAGATTTGTCCCAAGGGCGTAAATTAGTTCGTAATCATACGAAATATTTAGAGTTTCGTATTCATGAGCTTTTGAGAAGGGCCGTTTTAGCATAGCTACATGAACACATCCAATTGGACAGCCTGCACAGGAGACTCGCCTGATAAGGTATTTTTCTGCAAAAAGTTCCCCTGAGATTGTTTCAGCCCCTTCAAAAGAGGTTGCCTGCAAATTTCGTGTGGGCAGACCTTTCAATTCATTTAAAACAAGGATATTTTCGCTTGTGCCGAGATTGTGATATTTTTCAGTAAGGCCTGACTTTACTATTAAATCATAGAGCATGCTGCAGGTTTTTCTGTAAGCCTTATGCTCAGGGCTCCTTATTTCCTTATTTCCTGAAATAAGAAGAGCCTTAAGCTTTTTTGCTCCAAAAACCGTTCCAAGTCCAAGGCGGCCGAAATGGCGGTAAGTGTCAACATTAACACTGGCATATGTAACTCCTCTTTCAGCAGCAGGGCCTATCCGGATAATGCTACGTCTTCCGGCACCGGGTTCTACTTCACGGAGGATTTTCCCCACGTCTATAGCTGAAGAAAGGTTCCATATAGAAGAAGCATCCCTGAAGGTAACTCTATCGTCATGACCTGCTACATATACAGGGTATCTGGAGACGCCTTTGATAACAATAGTTTCATATCCTGCATAACGCATGGACATAGCAAGATGGCCGCCTGCATAGGACTCCCCAAGCTCCCCATTCAGAGGGGAGCGGAACAGTGCAACAGTTTTAGTGCAGGTTGGATATACCCCGGAGAGAGGCCCAGTACTCAGGATGACCGGGATTTCAGGGTCTAAAGGCTCTGTACCTTCCTTATATTCTTCAAGCATAAGAGCAGTTGCAACCCCTATTCCTCCCAGATATTTCTCATAAAGATCCCTTCTTTCTTCAATGTGATATGTCTGGGTGCTCAGGTCGATATAAAGAATATTTTTAAGGCCTTCAATAGCATACTTTTCAGTTGTCATTTTTCAGCCCCCGTTTTTCAGGCATTACATCAGGCCCCTTTTTCTCTTCTGTTACTTTTTCAGATATTTTTGCTGCTTCTGGTGACTTTTTTTCTTTGGGCTCATTATCCTTATAAAGCTCTTTATGAGATGCAATAGGGCTGATAGGGTTTGTATCGGGAACTGGATTAGTATCTGTGACCTTAACTTCTCCGCTATCTTCAACTTCGATCATTTCAAGCACATCGTGTGGGCAGAACTGCGGGCAGACTCCACAGTGCTTGCAAATAACTGCCTTTTTTTCCGCGTCAAGATGAATAGCCCCCATTAGACACGCTTCTATGCAGTTTCCGCACCCGTCACAGATTTCTTTATTGAGATTGACTCCCCCGCCCTTTCTTTTACTTAGAGCCCCAAGCGGGCAGGCCCGCATGCACGGAGGATCAACACAGGCATGGCAAACAATTTGTGCATAAGCAGTTTCTATTCCCCCACGTGTCTGGATATCAATTCTGCTGTTTTTTAAAGATATAGTATCATACCAGGTTCTTGCGCAGGCCATCATACAGGAATAGCAGCCTATGCAGCGGGCTGGGTTTGCAACCTTTAATCTCCTTGGCATTATTTCCCACTCAAATTCCCTTTTTATGGAAGTATGCATCTTCGGTTTATATAATATGCTGTTGGAGGGCGACTTAACTGGATTTTACTTGAGAAAATATACTTTATAAATTCTCAAATTCAACCAAGAATATATTTTGTTTATTATAATTCTCTCTTTTTTTAAATAGAAACGAAACATTTAAATCCTCAAATCCCCTAAATAGGATAGTGGATTCCGGTCTGTAATCCATATAATAAATAGCTATCGAAGATACCCTGTCTGGAAGGTTCGTATGGAAGAAAATGACCTAATTCAGCAAAACAAATTTATGAACAAAGTAATGCTCAGTACCTTTACTGTACTGCTTGTTTTATTAGCGCTGATCGGCTTGTTAAACTGAGATTTTTTCCCTATACGGGCGGTTGGGTAAAAGTCCAGAGGGGAGATAAAAAATGAAGTTTGCTCCCAGGACCGTTTAACTTTCCTTAAGGCGCGGACAAAAGAAAATTTGTTTATAAACGGAACCTGTCTCTTTCTTGCGGTTCCATGTAATCTTTTAAATTGCAGATTTCGAATCTGAGCAATCTCAGGTAAAAATTTCCTCCTGCAAAACCTGTTCTTGGAAAGTCTCTTTTAAAGTAGAAAG
>CAZFNE010000327.1:0-3973 GCA_964520335.1 uncultured Methanosarcinales archaeon
GCACCATCCAGTACATTAGCTGTTTGGGATAAATCGGCCCGTCCATTATGAAAAAGCTTTCAGGCTCAAGTTTATCCTTCATAAACAGGATGTGTTCGGACTCTGCCAGGTACATGGCAAAACTATGCACCATATCCGGAGCTTTCCTTTTCAATTCGTCCGGAGCAATCGTAACCAGCTTTGCCCTTCCAAGCCCTTCGTCAAAAGTTTCCCAGCCTTGCGTTGCCTGCATAGCAACTCTCTGAGAAGAAGAATAAGCAGTACAGACAATTGTCCTGCATCTCTGGATATCAAGATCTGTAGGAGTTGCTGCCAGCCCGCAGTGGCAAAAATCCACAAAAAGCCCGCTGTCATATGTTTTTGGGTTTGTACTTCCGCTGTCACAGGCATATGTAACAGGGTAAGGGTCTTCCCCCTGGGCCATTAATTCAGTCCTGACAACTCCCCGAAAGAGCCTGTCCACAGCTTTAAGGATAACCTTTCCATCGAGCGTCAAATTCTCAAGCAGGGAATAAATATCAACTGCCGTTTTTGATTCCTCAGCTTCAAATGACCGGTCGATCCTCTTTGCAAGCTCTGAGATTTTATGCATATGCACAGGCTCAAGGGTCATGAATAAAAGATACTTTAAGGAGTAATATATAATTGTTGAGTGAAAGAAAAGAAAAACATCTGCTTTTCTTAAAAACAAGTAAGAAAAATAACGGGTTCTGCGCCTGTTTTTTGAGGAAATTGTCTCATTTCAAGAGAAAGAAACTAAAAAGAGAAAACTAAAATAATGATGTTAATTAAAATTTAATTAAAATTAACTTCCAGCAGCTTAACTTATAGCTTAACTCATAATAGATTCAATCTGGATTACTCAATCTTCTTTTTCTTATTTCTTCTCTGATTTCTGCCAGTTTACCGCGGGCAGAACTGTATTCGTTTCTCAGAGTTTCAATATCGTTGGGATAGTTTTCATCCTTGTCTCTACGAGCTCTCTCATCTGTTCGTCTTCGATCTCATCTGATAATTTGCAGCTTAAATCTTCTTTGATTTGCCCTACGTCTTCAATATATTTATCGAATTTATCGACGAAAGGTGTCATCTTCAGTTCTCTGGCCACAGTTTCCAGGCTTTCTAATTCGTCTATCAGAGCGTCTGCGCTCCTATCCAGATCGTTCATTCTCTGTTCTAACCTGGTTAATCTGGACATTATGTTCTGTCCGGTTAATTCAGACAAAGCATTTTCCCCTTAATTGCTGAACTCAAAACCCTGTTTATCTAAAAGTCGCCCTTTATTTATTAATAACAATAGTTTTTTAAATTTATAAATTTCTTGCTATAAATTCCGTGACCTGTAGTAGGATCTCTTTTTATATTCCTGATTTCTCGAAAAAGGACATATGAATATTGAATTTTCAGGTATTATAATTTAAAGAGAAATAAAAACCTGAAAAGGAAGAGATGTTTTAGATTTGCTTGTAAATACCTCCATCAGAAAAAAATTTGGCTGCCTATAAAACAAAATCGTAAAAAGAAGGTTTGAAATTGGCAGTAATATGGGATTAGTGCGGTTTAATAGAAACAAACTAAGAAATTTCTATATTAAGCTCCCTTATTATAGCAACATTGAAAGTACTTGAATTCTTAGACAGCTTATTATTTTCAAACCGGATAAGCTGGTCTTTCCTAGCTACAGAAAACGATTTCTCTTTTATATTACAAAAATAAGCTCAAAAATAAAACTTTTAAACTTCTAAAATTTAGAACTCATTTGGGCTTGCAAGCAATTTGTCCCTAGTTATTCCAAAACATTGAAGACAGATACCAAATTAACCACTTTTTCTAATTGCAAGCCCTTTTAAACCTTTTTTATTCTTCATTCATTTCTTTTCTGAATTCTATGTAGTCTCTTTCGACTTCTTCGAGCTCATATTCCATTTTATTTCCCCATTATTGTAAATTTGTTATATCAAATTGTTCTGTCAGTTAATGGACAATTTTTGGAATTATCTGAGGATTATTTATTGACAAATCTTTTTAATACACATTATTTGCCATTATTTTTTAAGTATAGATTAGTTTGGCATGAAGAATGCAAAATTTTTAATAATTTCAATTTCATTAGGGGTTAAAAGCATGCCGTTTCTGAACGAAAAACCATATCTTTCCACAATTTTCATTTCATCAGAAGTTAGACAGATGCCATCACCGGATGAAAATTCACTTGAAATTGGCTTTGAAGGTTTCTTTTCTGTTTTTTTATTCATAATTGGCTCTCCTCTGCTTTTTACTCCTCTAAAGGAACAAGGCAACCTATTGCCCAATAGTAATATAAATAAATCTTCCATAAATTTGGTTTGCACACTAAATGAAGGTTTATTAAAAAGTATAGATACCCAGGACATCAAATTTTTTTCTGGCAATGAAACGTAAAAACCATTGTAATATCTAGAGTCACTGATATTCTTTCAGGCATTTTTTTAAAGAAAGGTCAATAGCTCAAGATATTTTTTAGGTGGGTATGTTTACGCACTTATACAGGTTTTTGGCATTTGGTAACGATTGGTCTGAACAGGCTCTTCTCTGTGGTATATTTGAGTTATTTAGCTATCTACTGCTAACTCAATCTATAGCATAAGCCAATTAATATATTAAATTATTTATATCAAACTTTTTATTTAATTAAAAGTTGTATTTGAATTGAAAGTTTCAAAGTAATTGAAAATATATCTTATGCACAAGCACAAAGTCCGACTATTGGCAAAACGATTATGTGTTTTAGGTTATATTCATTCCAGATACTATGTAGCGTATTAAAAAACCTGTATCAATTAACCCTATATTTTTACGACCATATTTTTCCTATCGATATCCCCATTTATTTAACGGAAAAAAAGAATTAGAAACACATAGCAAGTTAATAGAGCCGTCCAATTTTACGCAGATTTTAATAAAAGTTCCCATCGTTCTTCTATGACACCTTTTTTCCATGTATTATTTTCAAGTTTTTCTACAAGAATGAATCCAAAGCTGCTGTATAAATGATGTGCAGCCTCTAAATTCTGTTTTGTCCACAAGAAAACTCGGCTGAACTTTTTTTGCTTACAGTAGTCAATTGCTTTGGTCATTAGCTATCTGCCTAAACCTATTCCGCGAAATTCTGGTTCTATTAAAAACCACCTAAGCTGCGCTGTACTTTTATCTGCACTGACAATTCCTATAGAGCCAATAATCTGACCATTATTCTCTACTACCCAGATTTCCCCGTCAGTTCGGTGCTCAATATATTTTGCTAGGCTATCTAGCACGTACTGCTCAAAAGTTCCGCCAAGTCCATATTCTTTTTCGTAAAGGACGCAATGTCTATAAGCTATATATCCAGCATCACCAGTTTTTTGCGTACGTATCGTAACGTCTTTACCCTTCTGGCTATTCATAATATCTCTTATTTACTATATGATTAATGAGATTTTGCTCAATTTTCTTGTTTCACTTTATTCTATTATAGAGCCTATTCGAAAAGAGGTTACCTGCTATAATTTTTACAATTGGCAATGTACAAAACCGGAACAGATACCTGATATTACAAACCTATTGTGACTTTTCAACATGCATTACTGACTTTTCAGATAGGCTCTAAGTAGAACTGCGAAGAAATAAGATATGAAACCAGAATAAAAAGGCGCCTGCAATTTATATTCATGATGTTAAAAGATGCATAAGTTTTAAGGTAAAACCTATGCATTAAAATAAGTAATATTAATGTACATAAAGTTATAACGAATTAGGTATAAATTGGTTTATTGAGAAAAAGGATGGTTATACACGAAATGCCCTTACCTAATATATACAAATAAACCAAAAAATAAAAGCAAATACAAATGCATGATTATGCATGATAGTTATTTACCAACTGAGGAGAAAATATCAAAATATTGTAATGTAGAAGGAGAAAGTGCATTTCTGGCATGCCCTCGATTCCTAA
>CAZFNE010000328.1:0-3953 GCA_964520335.1 uncultured Methanosarcinales archaeon
CCTAAATATTTTTTTACGCTCATTTTTTGTCTATTAAGGTTGATTGATTTCTTATATTTTTCAGACCTGTTTACTCATCTATGTTAATTAAATTAGCTAATCCTAAAAAATTCCTAAACAATTTTTACAAATATTTTAAAAACTTTTTTAAGAGGGGGTTTTAAGAGATTTTTAAGAGAAATATTAAAGGGGAAAATCTTAAGAGATTCTGTATGCATGTTTTTGGGTCACGCTAACTCTCAATTTAAGAATTTTGCGAAATTTTGAGAAAATGCTTCGAATTTTAACAGGAAATTTTAAAAAATTAAAATAAGTCGCAAAAACTCTCAATAAAGATATTAATAAAGATCTTTTCTTATTTCAAAGACTTTGACCTCCTTATATCGTTTTCAAAGTTCCTTTATGCTTTTAATACCTTTCTGGCTGCTTTAAAATCCTTTCTAAAAAATATTAAGCTCTATTTTAGTTTCTTAAGCCTATATAACCTTACAGCATGAAGATTGCTTCAAATGAAAATAAAATGCAATAAGCAGAAATAAAGGGAAAATTTCCTGAAGTTGCAAGAAAAAACAGAGAGTTTGTGGGGGAAATTCTTTGGAAGTTTACGGGACAAGGGACTCGTTTGGAGCTTTTCTTTACGAAGTCCGCTTTATAATTCTTTTCTATGTATTTGGGGACTGGGCATCTACAGTTTACGCTTTGCCTTTAGGTAAAGAATCTAATCCGATTCCTGCCATGATCCTGGAAAATTATGGGATCTATCACCTTTTGCTCATAAAATTCGCTTTTATTCTCCTGCTTTTTTATGCAACTCCATTAATTAAAGTTTCAGTCAGGAAATGGGCAATTACAAAGCATACTATAGAATCTGTTGGAATTCTGGTCACAGTAAATAATCTTATGGTTGTCTGGCATGGAAATAGCCTTATACAGGCCCTTGGACTTATCTAATTTCTAAAATTCGCTGGATATTTTTCCTTTTTCTACTTTTTTTTGTTTTTTATTTTCATTTTTACTTACCTGGTTTTTGCGTACAGGAAGCAGTCATAATACTCTTCCCCAATCCTGTGGACCTTTTTCATTATCCCTTCTTTTTCATATCCGCATTTTTGGGCTACTTTTTCACTTGCCAGGTTTCGCGTGTCCATAAGAATGATAATTCTCTGTAAGTCCAGCTTTTCAAAACCTATTCTTTCGAGCTGGTTTACAGCTTCTACTGCCAGTCCCTTCCCCTGGTAATCCCTATCTATAAAATACCCGATTTCTCCTACCCAGGGCCTGTGCTGGTCTATCCTGATCCCGCAGGCTCCAACGAGTTTTCCGTAAAAAAGAACAGAGTAGTTATACTCATAATGAGCTTTTCTTTTGGCATCATTCAGCCGCAAAAAATATTTTTCTTCTTCGAGCGTTTTTATTGGAAATTCTATAAACTCAAGGTTAGTGTTTGTGATTATTTCAAAGAAGCGTTCCGCATCAAAAAGTTCTTGAGGACGGATTTTTACTTCGGGCATAAAGAGAGAATGGATCTCCCCAATGAAAAAAGTTTTTAGCCTGCCTTTATTTAACTTCCATTCTTTCGTTTAGTCCTATGTTTAAAATAAAATACAAAGAATAATGTCAAAATCAAAGTCTACTAAAATCCAGAATAATATAACAATTTAGTCCTAAATAATATTATTCAGTTTTATTAAATTAAATTTAAGTACAGTTCGCCTCATTAAAAATTATGAAACAGAATGCTATAACCCCAAATTCTTCAACCAATTCTTCATCCAATTTTTCAGCCAATTCTTCAAAATCCAATGCTATAGAAGCCTCCTCTTTTGAACCCGATTCTGCCAAATCCAGCCCTCATAAATCAAATCACAAAAAATCGAAGGCCAACAAAGCTACTATTGCCGAACCGCATAATAATATTGCCAGATCCAATGCTTCTGTGCATGAGGCTCAGGAGTCCGAAGCTGTTAAACCTAATAATGCAGAACCTAATATGGATGGCACTGAAATTCTGGCCAGAATCAGGGCAGACCTCCTGCTGAATGAAGATGAAAATACAAAAAACAGCACTTCACGTTTTTTTAAAGAAAAAGTTGTTGTTTATGGAGTAAAATCTGCTGTTGTCGGAAAGCTTGCAAAAGCCTATTTTAACGAGATAAGATCCGAAAATAAAAAGGTCAGTCCAGGAAAGAAAAAAGAGATTTTTGCGCTCTGCGAAGAGCTATTTAAGTCAGATTACTGCGAAGAAGCCTATATTGCTGCGGAATGGGCTTATTTGCTAAGGGATTATTATTCTGAAGCCGATTTTTTTACATTTGAGCACTGGATAGAAAATTACGTTAATAACTGGGCAAAGTGCGATACCCTGTGCAACCATGCAGTGGGCTCTTTTATTGAGAAATTCCCTGCCTATATCTCGAACCTCAAGACCTGGACAGCTTCTGAAAACCGGTGGCTGAGAAGGGCAGCCGCAGTAACCCTTGTCCTGCCTGCCAGAAAAGGAGCTTTCCTAGAAGATATTTTTGAAATCGCAGACCTCCTTTTGCAAGACAAAGACGACCTTGTGCAGAAAGGCTACGGCTGGATGCTAAAAGAAGCCAGCAAAGCCCACCAGCAGGAAGTCTTCGCCTACGTTATGAAAAACAAAAAACAAATGCCAAGAACTGCCCTGCGTTACGCAATTGAAAAATTCCCAAAAGACCTCCGGGCAGAAGCAATGGCAAAATGAATAACTGAAAAATAACCAGCTTAAAATAGGCAATTGAAAAGTAAATTCTACCTAAGTACACGAGAGTTGAGGTTATAGCTGGGATAGTAGTAGGATAATAATTGAGATAATAATTAAGATATAATTAAGATAGAAGGCAAGAATAATTGTTAGATAAAGATAATTTTCAAGGAAGCAGGCAAGATAAATTAACAGAGCATAAGATCATAAAGGCGTAATGAGATAATAGTAATTGGAAAAAGATTTTTTTGAAAAAAGAAGTTCCAAAAAGGTGTTAATTGAAATAATTTGAATAATTTCAAGAATTAAAAGAATTGAAAGAATTAAAAGAATTGCAAGAAATAAAAGAATAGTAAAAAAGAAATATTAAAAAAATTGAAAGAACTGGGAAAATTAGACGAATTAGATAAATCCGAAATTTAAAAGTCGAAAGGACTGGAAGACGCTAGAATAAAGGAAATAAGATAAAGACGAGAATAGAGCCAATAGATGATGATATGGGAGAAGGAGTTTATGACACTGTACCCCCATACTGTGCCTATAACTTCACTTCTCCTCTGATGTCCCTATCTTATCCCTTTACTCCGCCTAAGGGTTTATTTCTGCAGGAATCTATTTTTTTGGCAACTTTGGTTTGTCTTCCAATCATATAGATACATGCACAAGTATTTTGTTCTATTTACCCGACTATACTACAAATTTAACATTCAAAAAAGACTCATAAAAGGAAATTTTAGCATTTTACGCCTTTTTAAGAATTTTTCTATTTTATAAAAAATCTGTCAAAATCGAATTTTATTTTTTGAGATAAAATGTGAACTTTACCACTAAAAAATGTAAGTTAAATTATACTATGAGATTTTTTAGTACTTTTAATTTTTTATGTTTTGATTTTTCCTTTCCAGGCACTTTAAGAGTTTCATTTTACAACAAGTACGGTCTTTTTGGAGTGTCTGATCACGTTTTCAGCCACGCTGCCTATAAGGAATCTATCAAGCCCAGTTTTCCCATGCGTACCCATAACAATAAGGTCAATATCGTTTTTTTCTGCAAAATCAATAATCTCATGCGCAGGATTTCCTTCAAGAATCACGGGTTCGACCTCAATATTTGCATCTTTTCCTGCGTTTTCAACGTAAGCTATTGCTTCCTTCCCTTCCGTTCTGAGATGTTCATCCATTATCTGGATCCATTCTGCATCTACGGAAGGAGGCATTGAAGCGTAGTA
>CAZFNE010000329.1:0-3952 GCA_964520335.1 uncultured Methanosarcinales archaeon
TTCTTTTTCAGACTTTAAATTTATATGTAATGAAGTCTACTAGAGATGGGCACCTGATAAGGTCACTTAAAATATCAACTTTTTTTATTAACCCCCATACCCCCCAACTCCCCAATTTCAAGGTGCCCAATCCCAATATTTTATCCAGTACTTTTTTAAATTACCCGATTGAAATTATCTTATCTCAAGACACGACTGTTTCTTTTCAGCAAGAAGCTTATAGAATTCGTCTATGCTTTTAATATGGAGCTCAAGTTGATCCTTCGGCGGCAGATAAGCAGTTTGCCAGGAATTCCTTTCGTGAAGTACGCTCATTTCCAATATTGCTAACATGGAGCGTACGCCGTGCATGTATTCAGGTACATTAATTAAAGCATTTAGCAAACCACAACTGATATTTGCAGAGTTTCCGCTGAGGATATTTGGTGCACTGGCTTCAATTAGCGAACGTAGCTGGATGGCTCTCCGGATTATATAGGTTTCATCCTCTTCACTAGCTCGATTAAGGCCAAGAATATTTACAAATCCTCTAAGCCTGCTCAGGAAATCAGGACATTTATTTGAAATTATCCTGCACGAATCCAGCCCTGAAAAAGAACTGCTCTGAATGTTTGAGGAGTTACAAAAATTATAGAAATCCTTAAAGCTGCTGTACGTGCTTCCTGCAAAAACGAAGATCGCCCTCCCAATAGGATGCATACTCTCAAAATCCAGAAACTCTCCATCCTGCATAGGGACTAAAAAATACTTTATCCAGCCAAGTTCTTCACTCTCAAATTTGGAGTCAAATTCATCAAAAAATACAAGAGGGACTTTTCCTTCCAGAGAGACGTCCCTAATTTTATGAAAAGCATTTGCTAAGTCCTTGGTAGAGGTAAATTGAGAAATATTGAATGTTACCTTTCTTATTCTTTCTTTATCTATACTGCCTGCAATCTCAGTTATCCCAAATGATTTCCCTGAGCCTGGAGCCCCAAAAACTGCAATTGATAATGGTTTCTGATTTTTTTCAGAATAGATATATTCTTGCATTATATTTTTGATACTTCTAAAACTCTCTATTTCTGCCCTGTCTACAGTAGTAAGTTTCCCGAATCTGCCCACAGGAAAATCTTTTACACTGGAAAGCCCCTTTTTCACAATTGAAAAAGCAAGTCTTTCAAGATATCGAGAATCGCTTTCAAATTCTTTGTTTAATCTTTCTTCTGTTTTCTCTTCAGGCTCTGTTTCTGTTTTTTCTTTTATCTTTTCTTCAAGAATGGTCCAGAATTTAGAAGCTGGCTGCCTTGGATCAGCATACTGCGCTATTTCTTCGGGTGAGGGTAACAAAGTCCCGGTTATATTCTTTGAGGCAGATTTTGACGACTGGGAAGAGGGTGAATTTTTCTCGGTTAAATTTGACTCTCTATTTAAAGTACAGAATTTATTCGAATCACTAACTTCAGGGGTTTTCTCATTATCAGTTAAACAGGCATACTCAAAAAAATCCGGCTTTCCATTTGTGTTTCCATATCCTTTGATTAAAAATTCTCTAGACTTAATTAGGCCAAGTTTTATACCCTCTTCCAGGCCTTCCCTCATAATCTCTTTTATCAGGTTGTCTTTTATTAAGGGTTCTTGCAGTGAATTTTGAGGATTTTCCTCTTGATCCGCTTTTAAATACTTAGAATTATTTCTCCTGAAATCACCCTTATTCTTCTGAAACCTTGAAATTAAAGCTGAAGAAAGATTTGCAATAAAGACTAAACTTGTAGCTCTCATATTTCCGAATCTTTTATAATTCCAGAATTCGCCTTCTATTGAGGAAGGGTCAAAATACAGTTTTGATTTCTCTTTTTTTCCTTTATAGAGAATAGCTCCTTCGTAATTAAAACGAGTAACCACATTGCTTAATTCCTTAATATCTTCAAGGTCTTTTTTATTGCTTACTTCCCATAAGAAATCCAGAGCACTTTTTTCCCAGGATATTGAACGACTGATATTTGTACCTGTTTTCCTCAGGTCATCTACATTCAGGATTAAAATCAGCCTGTCCTTATGAAATTTTATTATATGATACCAGAGTTTTCCTCTGAAAAAGGGCGGATACATGCTATAGATAATAATCGGTTTTTGGAAGTTATTATCTGTTTTTAGAGCTTCAGGCCAGACCCGTTCTTCATTGCGGAAAAAATTTCCGGAATCATAAATCAAAACAATATCTGCATCCTGAATATCATTATTAATTCCCAATGAAAGGAGACTATTCTTTTTATAATCTGGAGCTATGTGTCCTATATAATTTCTGACTCTATAGATGTTGTTTTTTGCACTTTCGTCATCAATAGGATTATAATTAGAAGAAAAAGGAGGGAATAAGTCAAGGTATATATTTGTGTGTACTACTTCAGTAGCGCTCTTTTTTACAAGATTTTCGCAGCTCTGGGAAGCCAGTATATAGGGGATATCCTCTTCTCCAGTTTGCAGGATTTTACGAAGCCATTCTGCCAGAAGCACTGCTCCTCCAGGCTGTGGGTTTATCTCGATTCCTTCATACAACTTCCAGTCAAGATCTTCTTTATTCGAATCTGATGACTTTGGCCAATAGTACCAGTCTACACTCAAATCCCCAGCAACAACAATTTTAGTAGCCATACAGCTTTCCCCATACACATAATTTCAGATGCCGTAGTTTCCAACAGGTCAGTAGTTCTAAAAATAAAATTCCTAATAAATAGGATGTTCTATTATTATTTGTTGTTAGCTCTTGATTAATACGGGAACTAAATGTGCAATTACATATGCATTTGTATATTTTTCTAAGAGTAAAATAAATGTTTATTCTCATAAAATTGTAAACCTGAAGCCGAAGGAAAAGCGTCAAAAACCCCTGAATCTGACTTTTATAAAAGCCCATACAAAAATAGTATAAGGACTTATAAATTTACTTTTTAGAAAAAGATTTGGGTGAATTATTAATAAAATTTGAACAGTTGAGTTTTAGATCATTAAGCACTTCAGGGTAAAAAAAGAGTAAATTCTTCATTAATCATTATTTCACGATGGCTACAGTGCTTGCATTTGTAATGTCTTATTATCGTGTCTGTATGTCTCACTTCTTTTACATCAGGTCTTTTATACTCGCTCATTGCTGAATTATATCCGCATTTTTTACATGCTTCTTCTGGAAGTTTGCTCTTTTCTCCTTTATATTTATGGATATTCATTATGTCAGTTTTTGAAGCTTGGTTTCCGCAATATTTGCATTTCCAGAACCGTGTTATTGTAATTACATAATCTTCAAATGTACTTATTTCTTTAATTTCAGGTTTGTTTGATTCATCATAAGCAAAATCCTTGCCACACCTGTTACAGGACGCATCCTGGCAATATTTGTCCACATTTTCAAGAAAATTTCCTATAAAGCCGGAAATTACTGTAATTGCAAACAGTCCAAATAAGCCCCGGATCATGAGATCCCCGGGAAAAACTTCTAAGATACCTAAATGTTTTTCAAAAAAAAGCGGGAAGGGCATGAGTATGGAAAGAAATGAAATAGGGACTAAAAGTGATATAAGAAATAATAAAATAAGGATTAACTCAGACAAAGGCATAAAAATATTTGCTGCAGCATGAATCTTTTTTCTCCCGAAGATTTTTACAAAATAGGGAGCTTTGTTTTTTAGAAAAAAGGAATGAATTTTTCCCTTGTAAGTAATGTACAACGTTTCGGTATCCGCATCTAAAGTATAAGAGACTTCATTATATTGCTTTTTATATAGTTCACTATATGTAAATTCGATGCGTGTAGTTTTTCTCATTTCCAGATTCTCTGTAATATGTGATTTGTAGGGTAATTGAACCATGTTTAAAAAGTTATGCCTTGATACTTCTTTCTAGAAAATAAATTTTTTTATTCTTAATTGAGTTACACATAATTTAGTATGTGTATTTTCTTAAGATAACAAAAAAA
>CAZFNE010000330.1:0-3917 GCA_964520335.1 uncultured Methanosarcinales archaeon
GTCGAGAAAGAGGATTTAGAATGCCTCTGTGAATGGATCGAATGGGCTTACAATTCGGTAAAATAATATTCGGTTAAATAATAGAACCTTCTGCTTAGAGCCTTCTTTTATCAGCAAAAGGGTTCGTAAGAGATTGTTAATATCTTTTTGCTATCAGCAAAAAGATATTTTATCTCAAAATAATTTTGCCCTTTAAATATATAACATAAATAAAACATAATTTATAATAACCTTAGGTTTTCTTGTAAAATTTGTATTCTCGTAACTTCAAAATACGACCATTCTAACATAAAATCTTCCTTTCTAATAATTTTTGTGAAGAGAAAACTTATTTTTCCGTCCTATTCCTCAATCTTAAGATTTAATCTATAAAATAAGCTTCTCCCAAGTGTTTTCTCTTTCCAAAATATGGTTATTAAGAGTAAAAGGCTTATCAGACTTAGCTTTTTTTTCATTTAAAATAAAATATATTTAGAAATTTTAGCTTTTTTAGTTATAAGGTGAGATATTAATAGACTAACCACGTTTTTATTTAGAATAAATAATGATGGATATTAGTTAAGAGGATTATCGAGAGAAAAGGGGGTTGTGAACTTTATGATCTCAATGAGGCCTTTTAAAGATGCTGATAACCAATCCATGCTTGAAATAGAAAGGTTATGTCCTCAGGGCGATGAAAACTGTGCAATGGGAGTAGATAAAAAGGATATAGTGGCCCGTTATAAAATGTATGATAACTGGAATGTACTTGTGGCAGAAGAAAATAGAAAAATAGCAGGCTGGATTGGGTGGACTGTAAAGTCAAGTCCTGAAAGAAAGAATCCATATGTATATGTTACTGAAATAATGGTTCATCCGGATTTTCAGAGAAAAGGTGTTGCTACAAAGCTGGTTAATAAAGTAGAGAAGAAAGCTCAAGAAATCAAGGCAAATTATATTTATTGCTATATATACGAGCCAAATAATGCTTCCAGATCCTTATTCAATAAAATGGGATATTCTAATGAGATAGATATCAAAACTTCAGCAATAGCAACTTATAAAAAATCAGCTTCAGCAAAATATACGACAAAGCCTATTGATAAAAAAGATTTTAATGAAGTAGTCGGCCTTATTAACAAATATTATTCAGGGTTTACGCATTTCATTCCGTTTACCGGTCAAAGTTTCGAGGCCCGACTGAAATCTATTCCTTCATATGGATCGGAGAATTTTTGGGTAACCAGAGATGAAAGTAATAAGATTATAGCATGTGCCGGCCTATGGGACAATACCAAGCTGGCTAAATTATATTATGCGAGAGAACCGAAAGTAATGAAGATAATGGGATCAGTTTTAGGAGCCTTAAGCTGTATTACAAAAGTACCAAAAATCACGGTAGAAGGAGAGTATTTTAACCTTCTATATATTGCTGATTATGCATTCGATAAACAACGGCCTGATGCCATGCTGGCTCTCCTTAAACATCTGTGTAACCATGCAATTGACAAAAAGCAAGATTACTTAATGACTGCACTTGATCCTCAAGATCCTATTTTCGAAGTAATGAAAAAACTGAAACCACAGATAGAAACATGGACCATATTTGCCAAATCCTTCGAAGGAAATCTGCCAGCTTTCAGTCCATTTTATGTAGATATCCGAGATATGATCCCCTAAAGGTTCAATTAGCAAATGAGCAGAAAAGCTCTAGATCTTTCAGGCAGAAAAGCCCTTAATAAAGAGTGAAAAGAATCCTTAAAGGATTAAGCTTGGTTTGCAAGATTATGTTTTCAGAATAAAAAGCAAGTCAATTCAATTGCCAAACCCACACCAATACAAGCATATGGGCAAGGGCCCCGAATTTTTTGAAGCTTGGTTACGAGTAAGCTACTTTATAAGACTTTCATAAATAACTCAAAAGCTTTTTGGAATACCCTTACTGGATAAAGTATGAAGCGCAACGCAGTATAAATAAGGATTCTTTATACCAATTTTAAGTTTTCTCAGTTAATGTCTTTAATTGTTTTTTCTGGAAAGCCGGTCGCTTGCGACCGGTGAGTATTCGGGGTAAAGAAGAAACAAGAAGTAATGGGCATGAATGAAAGCAATAGTTATGAAAAACAGTTATGAAAAAAGTTATGAAAGAGGGATAGTATATTTCTTTTTTAAAAGATTAGAATGAATGAAAAATCAATCTCTATGACCATTTTTAAGTAAACTCAGAAATTTTCCCGCTTAGTATTTTCCAACTCTTCCTATTATATTCATAATTGCTTTTTACTTAACATAAAATAATATATTTGATGACCCCGGCACGTTTAAATAATAATAATTTTTATTATAATTATAATAAAAATAATATTCATGGGGGAGATATTTTAAAGTTGAGCCTGAGTGCAAACTTTAAAATTTCTTAAAACTTAGGGAGTTGGAAATATAGCATCTAGAGATAATCCGGATTTTTTGTCAGCAGAATCCATAATGGACGATAAGGTCATTAATAGGGAAGGAGAAGACCTTGGAGAATTTGAAGATTTAATGATTGATCTCGCTGAAGGCAAGATTGCATATGCAGCCCTGTCTTTTGGAGGGTTCCTGGGTCTGGGAGATAAATTTTTTGCCATTCCCTGGAAAGCTCTTTCTCTGAGAGTACATGAGCACGCTTTCATGCTTGATATTCCTAAAGAAGTTCTGGAGAATGCAGTGGGCTTTGATAAAGATAACTGGCCCGCAACCAGCCGCGAATCGCTATCTAGCATTTACAATTATTATGGCTACCAGCCTTATTGGCAAACAGAGGCGGCACGTACTTCATATGCAGATAATACCGGATTTATGCGAGCAAATAAAATTCGGGGAGAGAAAGTCTACAATAGAGAGAACGAGCATATCGGAAAAATTGAAGATATAATGATCGATCTAGCAGATGGAAGAATTGCATATGCTGTGATTTTACACGGAGGACTCCTAGGTATTGGCAGTAAACACATTCCTATTCCCTGGCAGGCTTTTAGTTTAGCAGAACGTGGCGACGCTTTTGTTGTTGATATTCCTAAAGAGGCTCTTGATAAGGCAGAAGGGCTTGATAAGGACAAGTGGCCTGTCACCCGGGAAGAGCTCTCAAGAACTTTCAGTTATTATGGCTATCAGCCTTACTGGCAGATGGGAGCGGCAAGGTTTGCAGGAGCTTCAGAAGCATCAACAATGCGTGAAATGAGGGAGCCCGGAGCAACAACCCGAATGGAATCTGAAAGAATGGTCAGGAGAGAAACAACAACAGAAGAGCCTTTTAGAAACGAAGAAACTAGCGAGACACGCGCAGAAAGAGAAAGGCTTGAGATTTTAAAAGCGGAAGAAGAAAATAGGCTCTCGCAGATAGAAAGAGACCTTGAGGAAGCAAGAAGGCAGGAAGAAACAGAAAGGGTAACTCAGCTCGAAGAAGAGTTTAAACGAGTGAGCTCACAGGAACAAGCTCAGAGAGAAAGACTAGCTCAACTGGAAAGAGAAAGAATAGAGCTGGAGAGAAAAACAGAGACTGAAAAGGAGCGGTTAGCGAGGCTGGAAAGAGAGAAAAGGGTTGGGCCATAAACTTCTGTTTTTATAGGAACCATATTTGAAAGGAAGTCCCAAAATTATTTTTTACTAAACAGGCAGAGGCACAAGATATGAAAAAGTAAATTTATTTGGGAGACATCTCAACATGTCTCCTATATCTCAATCCATACTTATTGACGCACAATTTCTAATATTAGCATATTAGCATTAATCGCGTATATACTGGGACACAGCAACTCAGAATAGAATCATTAATAGAATTTGTTTTAGGGCTTTTCTGTAAATTTCTTATATTTTTTGGCAGTCACTGCGATTTTTTTGAATCTTTCTTTTTCAAGCCTTTTCAGGCCAATTTCGGATTTTTTTGACTGGAAAAGGAG